>NZ_DASQIX010000065.1:0-6840 GCF_035631355.1 Alloacidobacterium sp. | reverse complement strand
TCTCCGGTTGCGCGGCACAACTACTACGGCTTCCGCGACGCGAATTACCTGAAGACCGACGTGGACATGGGCACGCTCAAAGTTGAGCACGATCTCGCTGAAGGCTCACTGCTTCGCAACCAGCTTCGCTATGCCAACTATGTTCGCAAGGCACAGATCACTGAGCCACAAGTTAACACTGCCACGAGCGGCGCAATCGCTCCGTCCACACCGCTCGATCAGGTGCAGGTCAACCGCAACCAGATCGCAGTCGACAGCACAGAAAGCTTCCTGTGGGACCAGGCCGACGTTACCGCGAACAAAAGCATTTTCGGGATGCGGCATCTGCTCGTGGCCGGAGTGGAAGGCGGGCGCGAAACATCTGATCCGTCAAGGCCGACCTTTTACGCGCCGCAGATAGTCAACAGCAAAGTAGTCAGCATCAATACAGTTCCTACGACGAGCCTGCTTCATCCGGATGAGGACCAGACCTTCAGCGGTTCATCGTTGCCCAGTTCCAATGTGCATACAACTTCGACCAGCGTTGGCGTATATGCACTCGATACGATTGAATTTGGCAAGCGTTGGATCGTCAGCGGCGGCGGCCGCTGGGACCGCTTCAATACTGACTACAAGGCTGTGAACTGGGCTTATCCCGCGCCGGGAAAGACAACCGTCACGAATTCTCAGTTCAATCGCGTAGACCAGAAGCCAACATGGCGCGCCGCTCTCATCTATAAGCCAACGGCCAACGGTAGCGTTTATTTCGATTACGGCACGTCGTTCAATCCGTCTGCGGAGACACTGTCGCTCAGCCAGGGCACGGCCAACCTGCCGCCGGAAGAGAACCAGACCTACGAATTCGGAAGCAAATGGGACCTGAAAGCAGGCAAACTCTCGCTGCGCACATCGCTCTTCCGCACCGATAAAGAGAATGCGCGCGAAGTTTCGCCCACCAACTCGCTGCTCTATGTGCTGGCTGGCAACCAGCGCGTCGATGGCGCCGAAGCGGAAGTGCAGGGTCATCTCACGAGCCGCTGGGAACTGCTCTCCAGTTACACCTATATACACAGCGAGGTCGTAAAGTCACAGTTCTATCCGGCGGCAGTTGGCTATCCCCTGGCGAACGTGCCCGCGAACCTTTTCAATCTGTGGACTGAATATCGCCTGCCGCGCGGATTTGAAATTGGCGCAGGCGGCAACTTCGTAGATAGCCGCACTGCCAGTTCCACCGCGCCTCTCGATCCTACAACCGGACTCATCAAGCAGGTGCCCAGCTACGTTGTCTTCAACGCGATGGCAAAGTACGAAATCAGCGAGCGCATTCAGTTGCAGGCCAATGTCTACAACGTCGGAAACCGGAACTACATTGACGAGATCCATCCGGCGCACATCATCCCGGGAGCGGGAACATCAGCGCTCTTCGGCATGAAGTTCAATTTCTAAACAAACTCAGATCGCAGTCCTGTCTGGCCCCATAGGCGGGCTGCGTTCAGCAGAGGTAAGGCATGTTACTCACAGTTCCCGACGTACTCACACCTGAACAAGTCGCCCACGCGCGCCAGCAATTCGCTGCAACCGAGTGGATTGATGGCCGAGTCACCGCGGGCCATCAATCGGCCCTGGCCAAGAACAATGTGCAGTTGCCCGAAGACTCGCCTGTTGCGCGTGAAATCGGAGACGTCATCCTCAATGCTCTTGCCAAGAACAGCCTGTTCATCTCGGCAGCGCTGCCGCTGCGCGTTTTTCCGCCGCTGTTCAATCGCTACTCCGGTGGGCAGTCTTTCGGCACGCATGTGGACAACGCCATTCGCCAGATCACCGGTACCGGTCACCGCATCCGCACCGATCTTTCAGCGACGCTCTTCTTCAGCAATCCCGATGAATACGATGGCGGCGAGTTGGTCGTCGAAGACACATATGGCATTCACACGGTAAAGCTGCCGGCGGGACATCTGGTTCTCTATCCGTCAACCAGCCTGCATCATGTTCGTCCAGTCACGCGCGGCGCGCGTACTTCCTCCTTTTTCTGGATACAAAGCATGATCCGCGACGACGGCCAGCGCACTCTGCTCTTCGATCTCGATGTTGCCACGCAGCGCATTGCTGCTGATTCGCCTTCGCATCCTTCGGCTGTACAGCTTACGGGTATTTATCACAACCTACTGCGACGCTGGGCGGAGATGTAGATTTGATTCTCACTTCACGCAGGGTCTTGTTCTGGTTACATCTCACGATTCAAACGCAGTTTTGATTGCCTCGTGTGAAGCGAACCATCTCAAGTTCCAGCTTGACTTTGCCGGAAACTCCGATATAGTTTCGGCGAACCACAAGCAGACGCCTTCGTGGTTATTGTGCGTCTTCGGGCCTTCTCGTTACGCTCCTTTCGCTGTCCTGTCATGTTCGCTCGCGCCCGAGCACTAATACCAGAAAGAACCATCACGCATCGCGAGGTATTTGCATGGCTACCAATACTGTCACGAACTGGTTTGGCAACATCGTTTCCCATCCCGCGGTCATCGTTGATGCAAACTCTGTCGATGACATTGTTGCCGTCCTCAAAGATCCGGTGAAGTATCCATCGCCTGTTCGCGCGGTCGGCTCAAACCACTCTACCTCGGCCTGCGGCGCGGCTGATGGCGGCACGCTGATCCGCATGAAGATGAACCAGATTCTGAACATTGGAACTGACAGCCTCACCGTGCAGGCGGACGCAGTTCATCTGGACATGGCCAAGGCGCTGGAAACCAAACACCTCCAGTTCTACGTCAATACTGAGATCGGCAGCCTTTCCGCGGGAAGCGCCTCCGTTGCGGGAACAAAAGACGCATCATTCGACGGCGAATACGGCCAGGTTGGCTCCTATGTTACCGGCGTGAAGATTGTGCTTCCCAGCGGCGATCTGCTCGAAGTCACCGAAGATGCGCAACCTGACCTTATGCAGAAAGTGCGATCGAGCTATGGGCTTTTCGGAATCACTTATGAAGTCACCTACAAAGTGAAACCGCTGACGCCGATGCATGTACACCACACGACGTACAGCCTGGAAGACTTCATTGCCAGGTTGCCTGAACTGAAGCAAGCTGGCTACTCGATGATGTATTACATCTTTCCGTTCGACAATAAAATTACAGTCGAGTTCCGCAAATACAACCCGGGCGCAACTGGCGAGCCAAATCATGCGGCGTGGGCGCTGCGGAACCACATCTGGGGCCAGGCCGGGCCGAAGCTCGGCCACGATGTTACGCAGAGTGTTTCCATCCCGGCGGTCCGCTACAGCATCATCGATACTTTTAACGCAGCGTGGCGTTTGCAACTCGAGAATCTCGTCGTTAGCGACTACACCATTCCTGGCGATCAGATTATTCACTACCCACCTGCCTCTGACGACAGCCGCTACACTTTCAGTCTGTTCGCATTCCCTGAGGAAGACTATCCGGCCACGCTAACCGACTTCTTCAAGTTCTGCAAGGACTACTACTCGCAAAAGGGATACCGCTCGAACCTGCTGTATGTCGGCTACCGCATCGCGCAGGACCAGAAATCGCTGCTGTCATATTCCTATGACGGCAATGTGATGACGATTGATCCCGTATCGACGGCCAACCCCGGCTGGTTTGAATATCTCGACGTCTACAACCAGTGGTGCAGCGACAGGGGCGGCAAGCCCCTGCTGAACCAGACACCGCAGTTGAACCCGGCCATGCTGCAAAAAGCCTATGGCGACAAGCTGAAGACGCTGTCCGAGCTTCGCAAGCAATACGACCCACAGGGCCGTCTGCTGAACGACTTTTTCCGCACGCTGCTGCCATAGAAGAAAACGATGCGGACGCTTCTGCCAACTCTCGTGCTCCTAGTGTCAGCGACGGCGCTCGCACGCTCGCAACCGCTTCCGGTCAAATATCCGACCGAGATCAAGGTTTGTCCCGGCTCATTTCCTACGGACCTGACCCAGACTCTGGATTGCAGCTACAGGCCAAGCAGCGGTTTCTGGATTCTGTCACCGGTTCGGTTACAGATCAGGCCGTGCTGGGCGCAGCTATTTTCGGACTGGGCGCACAGATAATAAAGTCACCCTCTGAGTGGGGACGGACATGGGACGGATATGGTCGCCGCGTTGGATCGCGCTATACGCAGGCCGTCGGCAAAGGCGCCGCGCAGTATATTGTCGGCTCCATACTTAAGGACGATCCGCGTTTCGTCGCTTACCGTGATGATCCGGGCGTCATCAAGAAACGTCAGGAAGCCGTATACAAACTCACTGAGCGCGCAGCGCCGAATCTTGTCGTACCGGGTGCACAGCCTGCTGCCGCGCAAGACCTCGAAGCCTTGACCCACGACGGATGGCGGCGTTTCGGCCATGTCTGGTGGGACGTGATTACAGTTCGCCATTCGACGAAGGAAGGAAATGGCCGGCGCATCCCTGCGCTCTCGCGCTTTGCCGGAGAATTCGGCGGAGCGTACGCCGGCTATCCCTGGTATCCGGCGGCGGAAAATACGTTCCCGCAGGTAGGCCAGCGCGCCGCCGGGGCCTTCGGGACCGCCGTGCTGCAAAGCTTCTTCACCGAATACAAGCCGGAGATCACCAATTTGCTTGGTGCCATATTCCGCCGCGGCAATCAGCCCAAATCGACGACTGGAGGCCAGCCGTGAAATACGCGAAGTCGCTGCTGACCCTGCTCCTATTGCTTACTCTTGCGGGCTGCCATGTGCCGCTGCGTTCTTACCGCACCAAAAACTCCGTAATCGAAGTCCCGCCTCCGAAAATTGACAACAATAATGGTGCAACGCCCGAAGTCACCATCAACGGGCATGGAAATGCGTGCCCGGGTTCTGGCGCTCCCATCTGCCTCTCCTTCATTGAAATTGACGATATGGGAGAGCTTTGGGACAAGGTCGAAGTGGATAACGTACTTCGCGTCATCCAGCAAGCCAACGGACAGGCCATTCCTGGAAAAACCGACCCAATCGTTGTTGCGTTTGTCCACGGCTGGAAAAACAATGCTGCCGAAAACAATCCGAATGTCGAAGGCTTTACGGTGGCGCTGCAGGAAGTCTATAAGCAGTTCAATGCGACGCATCGCGTCATCGGCGTCTATATCGGCTGGCGCGGGAACCTTATCAAAGGCGCATGGCTGGTTTCGCAGCAGCTTTCTTACTACACCGCGAGGCGACCGCGACCCGCGTTCCCGGCGCGTCGCTCTCGAGTGCGCTGACGCAGATCGCCATGCGCACGCACGAAAACCCACGGGCGCTCGCCGTGTATATCGGGCATTCATTTGGCGGACTGCTGCTGGAACGCGCCGTAAGCGAAGCCACCGCCAGCCAGATCGCCCTGGCAACGATCAGTGACCGCGAGGCCGAAGCCGCCGCCACAGCCAATGCCAATTCAAAGGAAGCCAGCGACAAACAGACAATCGCCAGGCACACGGCAGATCAGCGCGCCGACCTCGTCATCTTCGTCAACCCGGCTGGTGCTGCTACGGAAGCCAAGCAGATGCTGGATTTTCTCACTGCGAATGGATACCGCTATCAGCCCAACGTGCCGCCCTCTGCAAATGGGCCTTCATCAGATCCTGAAGAAGACCGCCCGCTGTTTGTATCGCTCACATCTACAGCAGATCTGGCGACAAAAGTCGCTATGCCCATCGGCCACTGGTGGCCTGATGTGAAATTTATAGCTTCCGGCAGCTTTCGCACTTTGGGCCAAAAGGACGAGAGCAAGAAGTATGATCTGGAGTGCTTTGACCCGCACAAAGATCATCCCTACTCATGGCTGAAGACGAAGCAGGATGGCGCTGTCGATCAGAGTTCCTATTACATGAGCACCGCGCCACACATGCCGATCCTGCAAAGCCATGAGATGTTGAAGACCATTGGCGCAAATCAAATGGAAGTCGCTTCTACCGGCCAGAAAATCACCGTCAGCACCGACGCCATTGCGCAATGCGACCCTAACCTTTTCGATAAAACCCTGCACATCATAAGCACCTTCCGTTTGCATGACACGCAGACCTGCTTCGCCGTTCAGGAGCGCCCCAACCGCTGCAACGGCACGCCCTACTGGCTCATGGAGATCGATCCCGACGTTGTGCCTAATCACAGCACAATCTTCACGCAGCGGTTTATCCACTTCCTCATCGACACCTATTTCAAGCCGCAGGGCAACCCATGCAGCGCCTCAATCCGCGGTTGATGTCGGGGCCGGCAGCCCCATCTGAATAACGGCTGATATACTGCGCAGCGAAAGAACCTCGACCTGACAACGCCTCTTCTTTTAAGGAGCCAATGAATGCTCTTGTCCTGTCGCTCCGCTGTTGCTATTGCCATTCTCGCTCTCTCACCGCTGGTGTCCTCCACGCAAACCAGCTCCATGACCCCGGACATCCCGCCGAAATTCACGCCGCCGAAGACGGACTACGACTATGTCAAGCGTGTCGAGATGGTTCCCATGCGCGACGGCGTGAAGCTCTACACCGTCATCGTGATTCCCAAAGGCGCGACCCACGCGCCCATTCTGCTCACGCGCACGCCCTATAACGCGGCGGGGCGCGCGCAGCGCATGGAATCGCCGCACATGCTCGACGAACTGCCGCAGGGCGATGATGTCTTCGTCAAGGTTGGCTACATCCGCGTCTTTCAGGATGTGCGCGGCAAATACGGCTCGGAAGGCGAGTACGTTATGACGCCCCCGCCCACCGGTTCGCTGAATCCGAATGGCCCCAACGACACCACCGACGCCTACGACACCATCGACTGGCTGGTCAAGAACGTGCCCGAATCGAATGGAAAAGTCGGCATGATCGGCTCATCCTATGAAGGCTTCACTGTGGTTATGGCGCTCATCGATCCGCATCCGGC
>NZ_DASQIX010000064.1:0-79811 GCF_035631355.1 Alloacidobacterium sp. | reverse complement strand
GCAGCTCATCTGCAATTTCTGTGCTGGACTTGCCCTCACCTGCGCGCCACAGAATCTGACGCTCGCGCTCAGTGAGTGGATCCGGATCGGCGCTCCATGCTTCGGCCGCCAGGTCAGGATCAACCACCCGCAGCCCGTTATGCACCCTCCTTACAGCGTCCGCCAACTCCGCGGCAGGACGGTCCTTCAATAAATAGCCCTTTGCTCCCGAATCGAGAGCGCGCCGTAGATATCCTGGGCGCGCAAATGTGGTCAGGATAACCACGCGCGTCTTCGGGTAGCGGCTGTTCACCTCGCCCGCCAGCGTCAGTCCCGTCATCTCCGGCATTTCAATGTCGGTGACCAGAACGTCAGGCGAGTGCTTGCCCACAGCGCTCAACGCTTCACGGCCATTTCTCGCCCGCGCACAAACGGCGATGTCCGATTCTGTTTCGAGTAATGCCGCCAGCGCTCCCAGAACCATGGCCTGGTCTTCCGCAACAATGACTTGAATCTTCTTGTTCATGCCTGTCGAACCGGTATATCAATCTTGATGCGCGTGCCTTGTTTCCCATCAATGCTGAAGTTCCCGCCCAGGCCCTCGATGCGCTCGCGCATGCCGCGCAATCCATTCCCTTCCTGACGGATATTTCCCCGCCCATCATCTTCCACCGTAAGAGAGGTGCGGTCATTGTCGTTTGCAAAACGCAGGCGACACTGGCTGGCCTGTGCATGGCGCACGATATTCGTTACCGCCTCCCGCACCGCCAATGCAAAAACCGTCTCTTCTGCTGCGGGCAACGACGGTGGTTTCGACTCACACGTGAGCGTCACTCCCGCTGCATCCAGTGTGCGATGCGCGCGCTCAATCTCAGCAGCCAGCCCTTCCGACCGATAACCTCCGATCGCCTCGCGCACTTCGCTTAACGCTTTCCGCGACACCTGCTCAACTTCGCCAATTTCCTGGCGGGCGCGCTGCGGGTCTCGCTCGAAAAGGCGTCCCGCCAATTCCGATTTCAGCACAATTACCGAGAGCGTATGGCCCAGTACATCGTGCAAGTCGCGGGCTATCCGTTCGCGTTCAGCCAACTTTGCGAGTTGCTCAATCTCCTCTTGCGCCAGTTCAAGCTTTGCCTTCGAGCGGATTTTCTGCGACGTAAGAAGGTTCGTACCGCCTACAATCACGCTAAAAAATGCGGCAAATGCCCACGCCCACGGAGGCAGATGCAGCAGGTATCCTTCAAGCGCCACACCAACGCAGATTGCGGCAATCGCGCCAGAGACGATGGCAATTGAGTCACTGATAAAAGGGATGAACGCGGCAACATAGACCATCATGCCGCAGGCCGAGTTGTTATATGGCAAATACCACAGGCCAAGTATGCCCATGGCTGCAAGCAGCAGGTAACTCTGCATCCTGGTGCGCGCGAATACCAGCCCGGAATAAATGGTCAGAAACACGCCGTAGACTGCAGCGAATTGCAGCCAATAGCGTCGGTCGTGGCGTACTATCGGTTCAATAAAAAAGAAAATGGAATAGACAAGCCAGACGTAGTCATAGAGACGGTTACCGTCCGGCCATCCGCTTCTCCGGCGCTTTGCGCTGCCCGGTACAGTGTGAACGCGAACCGCCGCGTATGCTTCCTCCGGTGTAACCCTTTCGACGCCCGCCACTGCATGTCTCTCACAGAAAGGCATTCTTGAAGTGGATCCGGATTTGCGGTCTTCAGCCATTTTCTATGCCTTTGCTTCGCTGCGGGTGAAAATCAGCCATGCCAATCCAAGCATGAGGAAGCTGAATCCAACCAATGCCTCCCAATGATTGAGCGTAGCACCCGAGCGCGCATAACCAAAGACGTTCAGCGCTAGTTGCGCATAATGATATGTCGGCAGTAGCGGGGCTATTTTCTGCAGAAAATGGGGAAGCACCTCAATCGGCATCCACAAGCCCGAGCAGAATGACAATGGCAGATAGATCAGATTGATAACACCAGGCGCTGCGCTTGGTGACATCAGCAGAGAAAGTAACATGCCGAGACAGGCAAATGGAATCGATCCGGCGACAATGATTGCAGTGAGGTGCGTAATCTGCGAAAGCGTGATGTGCACGCCGCCCAGCGTAACTCCTAATAGGGTTAAGGATGCGACAATAGCAACCCCAAACAGCATGCAGGTCACAATCTTTGCTCCCAGATAGGCGAGTCGTGGCATGGGACTTGCCTGCTTCAGTTCCAGCCATCCATAAGCGCGCTCAGTTGCGACGCCCGCGCCTAAGTTGAACAGCGCAGCTGCGATCATGCCGAAGCAACTGTAGCTTGCAACTAGATATTGCGCATAGTTAAGACCCGGGCCGGAGTGGCGAAAACTAACCCCAAAGAGCAGATAAAACATAATTGGAAAGCCCAGCGTCGCCAATGAGTACATGCGATTACGCAGGGCCTTCAGAAATTCGTACTTAATCTCTTTGAGAAAGAGATTCAGATAGTAGGGTGCGCTTAATGTTAAGGGGTGAATAGCGGCAGTGGCCATGCTGAATCTCCTTTAATTACTTTCCGATTTTGTCAGCGCGAGAAAAGCGTCTTCGAGCGCAGGAGCCGATATTTCCAGATCATGCAAAGTCAGGTCGCGTTGAAGCATCGTTTTTACGACTGACTCGGGATGTATCGCCGTGATAATCAGCGCATCGCGGTCTGCTGTTACTTCGCTCACAGTTGGCAGACCGCGGACAAAGTCAATGTCAAGCTGCGTAACACAACGAATTGTGCGGCCTGAAACCTGGCTTTTAATCTGCACAGGCGTTCCTTGGGCCACCATCATGCCCTTGTTCAATACGATGATGCGGTTGGCGAGCGCATCTGCTTCTTCCAGATAATGCGTCGTGAGCAGCACACTTTTTCCCAGTGCGGAGAGTACGCGAATCTGCTCCCAGAGATTGAGCCGCGCTTCTATGTCCATGCCGACAGTTGGTTCGTCAAGAAAAACCAGGTCGGGATCGCCGCATAATGCAAGCCCCAGAAGTACGCGCTGCTTCTGGCCACCGGAAAGCTTGCCGAACATCTTCTCTTCGATGCCTTCAAGTCCGGCGATGCGAACTACTTCATCAACGATCAAGGGGTTAGGATAATAGCTGCGAAATAGATCAATATGCTCGCGCACGCGCAGATTATCCGGTACCTTTGCGATTTGCAGCATGGCCCCGATGCGCGTGCGCGTCTGCGAATCCCGCGGATCATGGCCCAGCACGCGAACGCTGCCTGCGGTTGGCGAAATCAGCCCCAGCAGCAGGCGGATGGCAGTTGTCTTTCCAGCACCATTCGGGCCGAGGAGCGAAACAATTTCGCCGCGATGAATCTCGAACGAAAAATTGTCCAGCGCAATGTTCGCTTCATATCGTTTAGTGACTGAGTTCAGCCGGGCTATGGCCTCGCTTCCGGAAGAGAAGGGCTGAAACCCATCGCTGATGCTTTCCGGCACAAGTATTGTTGCCGACATCTTGCCTCCTTTGCCTTACAGGAGACAGAATGTCGCATCCTGCTACGAAAAATCAGTGGAGCATGTCACCAATCGGAGATGACAGTTGTCATTGTCAGGGGTTGTGCTTCCAGAGCGCGACCCCTCCGAGCAGCCCATCCTGGTTCGAGATGACTTTGATGTTCTTGCTGACCTTGAAGTTAATTTCCTTTGCGTTTCCACCGCCAATATAAAGGAAATCCCAGTTAAAGGTAGATGCGGTCTGCTCGATGGCCTGGACCAGCAATTTGTTCCACTTTTTGGCGCCGTGTTTTTTAAATCCGCGCCTGCCGAGAAAGTCCTCATATGTCTTGCCTTTCCTCCAGGGATGATGCGCGAGCTCAAGGCCGGGACACAGGCGGCCATCCGTATAAATGGCGGAACCGAGGCCGGTGCCCAGCGTGAGAATCATTTCAACACCATTGCCTTCTATTGCCGCATAGCCCTGCACGGCTGCATCGTTGGCTACTCGTACCGGCCTTTTCCAGCGCTTCTCCAACTCGGTCTGTAGATGAAACTCGACCCATTTAGGGTGAAGATTTGCGGCGGTGTAAACGATGCCGCGCTTGACAACGCCAGGAAAGCCGACGGCAACGCGATCAAAAGCCGGTACCTGCTCTTTCAGTGTGTCAAGGGCCACGAGCACGCTTGCAGGCGTCGGCTGCTCCGGCGTTGGTGTGCGCAGTCGATCGGTGAGCGGCTTGCCAACAGCATCAAGCAGCATCACCTTAAGACCTGTGCCGCCTATATCAATACAAAGTGTGTGAGGCGTCTTTTCGGAAGTCTTTGTTGCCATACCGAGCAATATATCGTGCGAAGGCCGCGTCTGGCTAAGAGTTCAGCCACGCAAGGGCACGCGGCAGAATCGGCTCGATTCCGTTTGTGGTGTCAAGGTCGAGTTTCTCGTGCGTAATAGGCTCGAAACTCGCCTTCACTCGATAGTAGAGCGCCGCGTCGCGATTGGCTGCCGGATGCTCCTGGTCTGGACCGCTAAGACGTGCTTCGGCGCATACGTCCGAGCAGATCAGGTGCAGGATGCGCCATGCTGCTCCGGTTGTCTCCGCTATCGAAATGACTTCCTCAATCTGTGCGGTGCGGGAAAAAGTCCGGCCATCGAAAATGATGTAATTGGCAAAATTGTTACGAGTCATGTATGTCGCGGCGTTAAGCATTGCGGACATGCAGAGCGCATCCTGCTCGGACGTGTAGTCGGTCATCGGGCCAGGAAAGAGCGCAGCACGCACACGATCCTTATCAAGCACGGCACAGCGGTCCAGCCGCATGGCCAGCGCGCAAGCAAGAGTGCTTTTCCCGGATGCGGGCAGTCCCGCAAGCAGGACCCATATCACCTTCATCAGTTTTGTGCTCGACGCCGCGACTATTCCGAAAGGATCGGTTCCGGCGCTTCTTCCATTTTTGGACGCAGTTCTTTGTGGCGTTCGAGGAAGCGCACGCAGGTGTTCCAGCGCAGGATGGCATCGTCATTGCCTGCGGGACGCAGGCGCTCTGCCTGTTCAAAAAAATCCAGCGCCCTGACGATCCAGTCATAGATGTAGCCGGTAGAACCGGGACCATCGGCGTCGTAGTATGCCTTGGCGCGACGCTCCCATGCGATGCCCGAATAGTAAGCGCGATCATACTCAGCTTCGAGGCCGGCGATTGCGGTCAGCGCGCTGGTAAAGGCCGTCGGCTCCTGCGGAATCGCGTCGGTGAGAGCGAGTACGAGGCTGATACGCGCCTGACGGTTTGCAGGGTCAATTTCGAGGATGTCGCGGCAAATGCTCTCGGCTTCGTTAGGTTCGTTGAGCAACCGGTAGCGCTCGGCTTTGGCGAGGGCAGTTTCAATGCTGTCGCGCGAGATGGGCTTGAGAGTGAACATCGGATTTCCTCCTTGTTCGTGCGGTTCTCCTTTGGCCTACAAGATGTGAAAAAGCGACTTGATTGGATCGAAGTAGCGGTCCACGACACGCTCCTTAAGCGGAATGATCGCGTTCTCGGTAATCGTAATTGACTCGGGGCACACCTGACGACAGCAGGTTGTGATATTGCAATAGCCGATGCTGTGCTTATGGCGCAAATCGCTGACGCGGTCTTCAATGTCCAGCGGATGCATTTCAAGCGCAGCCGCATAGACGAGCAGGCGCGGGCCGATAAATTCATCATGTTTATAATGCTCGCGCAGAACGTGGCAAACATCCTGGCATAGAAAGCACTCGATACACTTGCGAAACTCCTGCACGCGCTCGACGTCGGCCTGCTGCATGCGCCATGTGCCATCGTCTGCATCAGGCGTGCGCGGCTTGAACGGTTTGATGGTTTTCTTCGCGCGGAAGTTCCACGAAACATCAGTAACCAGATCGCGGATCGGCGGAAAACTGTGCATGGGCTCGAGCGTAACCGGCGCTTCGAGGTTGATGTCGCTAAGGCGCGTCATGCACATAAGTTTCGGCATGCCATTGATTTCCGCAGAGCACGAGCCGCACTTGCCGGCCTTGCAGTTCCAGCGAACGGCGAGATCAGGCGCCTGCTGCGCCTGGATGCGATGCACAGCGTCAAGCACGACCATGCCTTCTTCGACGGACGTCGCGTAGTCTTGAAACTCGCCGCCCGCGGGGTCACCGCGCCAAATGCGAAATGTGGCTTGCGTGGCCATCTATTTGTTCTCCTCGATTACGGCCGTTAGCTCTTCCGGTATCGGCGTGAGAGCGCGTTTTTCAATCTGCATCTCGCCATCCGCGCTGCGCTTGACTACGATGTTGTGCTTGCCCCATTCCGCGTCTTTAGCAGGAAAGTCTTCGCGAAATTGCGCCCCGCGGCTCTCTTTTCGCAGCAGAGCTGCTCGCGTGATCGCCTCTGACACAATCATCAAATTGACAACATCGATGGCCGTGTGCCAGCCATTGTTGTATTCGCGATTGCCTGCAATGCCAACGTGCTCGGTTCGCGCCTGAAGCTGCGCGATTTTTTCCAGCGCCTGCTGCATTTCGGATTCGGTACGCACGATTCCGACAAGGTCCTGCATTGCCTCCTGTAAGTCGTATTGGATCTGATATGGATTCTCGCCGGACGGCCCGCACTCAAAAGGCGCGAGAGCGGATACGGCTATCGACTGCAACTGCTGTTCGTCAATGACCGCCCCACCGTTGGATTTGGCGAATTCCGCGGCGTACCGCCCTGCGCGGCGCCCAAAGACCAGAAGATCAGAAAGGGAATTGCCGCCCAGACGATTTGCTCCGTGCAATCCAGCAGCGGCTTCGCCGGCGGCGAAAAGGCCCGGCACCGTGGACATTTGCGAATCGCCATCGACTCTGATTCCGCCCATCATGTAGTGCGTCGTAGGGCCTACCTCCATCGGCTCTTTGGTGATGTCGAGATCGGCAAGCTGCTTGAATTGGTGATACATGCTGGGGAGCTTGCGCTTAATGTGCTCCTCGGATTTTGGAATGCGCTGCTTGATCCAGGCAATGTCCAGAAAAACGCCGCCATGCGGCGAGCCGCGTCCAGTCTTCACTTCGCGATTGATGCAGCGGGCCACATGGTCGCGCGTCAGCAGTTCAGGCGGTCGTCGCGCGTTCTTGTCGCCCTGCGTATAGCGCCAGCCTTCGTCTTCATTGTCGGCGGTCTGCTGTTTATATAACTCAGGAATATCGTCGAACATAAAGCGGCGGCCTTCGCTGTTTCGCAGCACGCCTCCTTCGCCGCGCACTCCTTCTGTCACCAGAATGCCGCGAACGCTGATGGGCCAGACCATTCCGGTGGGATGGAACTGCACAAACTCCATATCTTGCAACTCGGCCCCGGCGCGATACGCCAGTGCGAGGCCGTCGCCCGTATACTCCCAGCTATTGCTGGTCACTTTGTAAGCGCGACCGATCCCTCCAGTAGCAAGCACGACGGCCTTTGCCTGCCATAGATAAAACCGGCCTTTCTCGCGGTCATAGCCGCATGCGCCAGCGATCCGTCCCGAATCCAACAACAGGCTCAGAACCGTGCATTCCATATGCACTTCCATGCCGCTGTGGATGCCGTGGTCCTGCAGCGTGCGAATCATCTCCAGGCCAGTGCGGTCGCCGACATGCGCCAATCGCGGATAGCGGTGTCCGCCAAAATTACGCTGCAGTATTCTCCCATCTTTCGTCCGGTCGAACAGAGCGCCCCAGGCCTCAAGCTCGCGCACGCACTCGGGTGCTTCCTTGGCATGGAGCGCGGCCATGCGCCAGTTGTTGAGGTACTGGCCGCCGCGCATTGTGTCAGAGAAATGGACGCGCCAGTTGTCGCGGTCATCCACATTGGCAAGCGCCGCAGCAATGCCACCTTCCGCCATGACGGTATGCGCTTTGCCGAGAAGCGATTTGCAGATGACTCCGACTTTCGCGCCGGTGGATGCAGCCTCAATGGCGGCACGCAGGCCCGCTCCGCCTGCTCCGATTACAAGGACATCGTAGGAGAAGTGCTGGAATTCCGGCATCTACAGGATTCTCCAGTCGTGCCAGATTCCCATCGCGCAGAGCCGTACATAAATGTCTGCGAATCCGACCCAGAAGAGGCTCGCCCACGCCCAGTTCTTGTGCCCGCGGTTCAGGCAGCTAACGCAGTCATAAAGCTTATGTCGAACCGGGTGTTCAGAAATGCGGTCGAAGACGCCTCCAATAAGATGCCTGAAGGCATGGCAGCCGAAGACATATCCGCCCAGAAGGATGACATTGATGGTCAATACAAGGCTGCCGACTCCGATGCCGAATCCGTCAGGGAAGATGAACGACTTGATTGAGTCATAGACGAGAAAAAACCAGACGATGTAGGAGAGCCGCAGAAAATAACGATGAAAGTTCTGCATGATGAGCGGAAAGCTTCGCTCGCCCAGATAGATTTTGCGCGGCTCACCTACTGTACATGCGGGCGGATCAGCCCAGAATGATTTGTAATAAGCGCCGCGATAGTAGTAGCAGGTGACGCGGAAGAGGCCGGGTATCCAGAGAATGAGAAACGCCGGCGAAAATGGCAAAAAGCCAGGATACCAATGCGGCTTTGGCCCGAAGAGCGCATGGGACGAGCTGCCGAAAAGCTCCGGCGAATAAAACGGCGAGATGTAAGGTCCGAACGTGTAGTACTGGTTCTGAAACGCAGCCCAAGTGGAATAGATGATAAAAGCGCTGAAGCCGAGGAAAACAAGCGTGGGAGAAAGCCACCAGGTATCGCGGCGCGAGGTTTGGCCGAACCTGCCATTTTTCCAGACTACGTCGGGAGCTGACACGAGTCCCTCCACGGCAGAGGGATTCAGCAGCTGGCCCATTCCACCGCTGGCATCGCATTCTTACATCCTGCAGGTCTCTTTTTCAAGAGTTAGTCAGGCCGTTTTCTGCTTGCTCTGTAAACTGCGACGCTTTTTATGGTGATGGTGTCGCGCCGGAGGCGGAAGTTCGGCTGCGACTAGCCGCTCCGCTTCGCCTGGGTCCTGAAGATAGTCAGGGTCAAACATGGCGATTACGGTTGTTGCGCGCGATGTATATCGCCTTGCCCAGTCACTGTCGATAAGCGTATGCTGCACTGCCTTCCAATGATCGGACTCAGTGGTGGCAATAGTTTGAGACTGAAAAGTGTCGTCACTCCCATTCAGAGTGCTGAGAAACTGGACGAATCCCTCAAGGTTCACGCCCATTTGAAATACAAGCTGGCTCAACGCCATCTGCTGCAGGCCATTCAGTTTGTCGAAATCGCGGCAGTAAGCCCTCGCATTCTGCACCGCCTGTATGGAAGAAATGCGCAGCAGCCTGGTAGCTTCTTCTTGCGTGATGTCCGGGCGCAGTGAGTGCGCTTTGATTTTTCGGCGATACTTTTTCTTCGACCACGTCTCCATATTGCGATCAAATCGGTCGAGAATCGTTGGTAACAGGTTTGCGTCCAGCCCGGCGGCCTGCCAGAGCTCTGCCGATGACGGCTCAATAAATGGATGTGGATTGAGCGCATCTGTCTGGGGATGGTCTGTTGCCGCAACATCGAGACCGAAGCCCGCTCCAATGAGAGGTCGCCTGGTTTTTGGATCGGGATAGGCGGTCAGCACCCAGCCTTCATGCTGCTTGTCCCGTAGAACTGCCATCAGGTTCTCCAGGCTGAACTTAATATCAGTCGGCTTGAAGTCCAGCAGGATCTCATACGAAGTTGCAAGTGACGATGGCTTGAGACTTAGCGCGGCCGATGTAGTTGGCGCTGACACAGATTGCTCTGCGGGTACCGCATCTGGAGCCTGCGCTGCCGCACTCATGAGGGTAGATGTCAGCCACACAAATATAAGGCCCTGCTTCATACAGGCCGCTGCATGCCCGGCGCTCAACTTCCTGGATCTCACAACTATCTGGAACAAGCGAAAACCCACCCCATCGAAATACAGAGTAGCGCTTTTCTACGATGTTGCTGAAGAGAATTGGCTTTGCGGAAAACTGCGCGGCATTCAATCAATAAACACTAAAAGCAAACCTGGCTTAACGCGCCAGCAGCGCTACGCCGACACAAACGCACAACGCAGCCAGCCAGCGACGCTTATCAACATTTTCTTTCAAAAAAACCTTGCCCGCCAACGTATTCGTCACTACTGTTAACGACGCAGATGCCGGAGCCACTAGACTCAAATCGGCATGGCTCAACGCAAAAAGCAGCGCGAAAAAACTGACCGCCATCGCAGTTACGCCGCAAAAGAAGCGCGTGTTAGTAACGACGGTCTTAATCGCTCCCATCAGTCCCGATTCGGCTTTAATATCATCCAGGTCGCCTATCTGCCGCATAGCCGATGCAATCATCACGTCGCCAACAGTTGCAGCGATCACAATGCTCGCGATCATGGCGGCATTTGCAAAGCCGGAATGATGCAATTGAGCAATCATCAGCACACCTCCGCTGTGTGAGGTGTTGGCTTTTCGTGCTCAGTATAGGATGGCCCACGCATCACAAACCCGACCGCTGCGGTAATAAGAAAAATGCCGATCCAGCGTGACACTGAAATCTGCTCATGACGCCAGAACCGCGCCAACAGCGCGACAATCACATTGCCAAACGAAGTGGCGGGAAGAACGAACGTAAGATCGGCCCATGACAATGCTGTAAGGTACGAAGCAAAAAATCCAATCAGCAACACAATGCCGGACGCGATCCATGGAGTCATCACCGCATGAAAGAGCGTAGTGATATGGGCTAGAGATACCGGCCCGATCCTTTTCATTCCGACATCGAGAAAGGTATCGCCCAGCGGCGCCGAAATAGAGACAAACGCCAGCACCAGATACCGCCGGAATGTCATGGTGCTTCGCGTCATGAAAAGAGAAAAGCGGCCAGCGCAGGGCTGGCCGAATTGCGTGATGTCGTCATTCTGACGACCAACGGGAGGAAGAATCCGTTGTGCTCAGAATGACAATCTACCTGTCTAAACTTCAGCGCCAATCGGCTTAGCCGAATCGTTGGCCTTCTGCTGTTTCTTCTGCTTTACGATCTTGTTGCGCTGCGACCGCAGCTTCAGGAACGACTTCGCCTCCTGATACAGGCGCGGCAGGTCGCGATTGGCAATCGCCTTGCTCACCACGCGCCACGCAGCCTTCGGGCGGAAGTAGTACTCGTCATAGAAGCGGTGCACCATCTCCAGCACGTACTCTGTAGGCAGTCCTGGATACTCGATGTGTGCAAGCTGGTGGCCTTCATCGTCCACCATGGCGCCATTATTGATGATGAAGCCGTTCTCTTTGGCGAAGTCGTAGAACTCCGTGCCAGGATAGGCATGGGCAATGGAAACCTGGATCGTCTCGACATCGAGGCCCTTGGCGAAGTTGATCGTGTTGCGAATGGATTCCTTCGTCTCACCCGGCAGGCCGAGAATGAAGTCGCCGTGAATCGTGAGCCCCAGATCGTGGCAGTCACGCGTAAAGTCGCGAGCGCGCTCAACCGTAGCACCCTTCTTAATATTTTTCAGAATCTGCGGATCACCGGACTCATAGCCGACAATCAGCAAACGGCAGCCGGCTTCGCGCATGGCTTTCAATGTCTCGCGGTCGGTGGTTACGCGCGATGTGCAAGACCATGTCAACCCAAGCGGCTTCAGCTTTGCGCAAAGCTCAATCGTACGCGCCTTCTGGATGTTGAAGGTGTCGTCGTCGAAGAAGAATTCCTTCACATGTGGAAAGAGTTCCTTGGCATGGGCCATCTCAGCGGCAACGTCGTCGGTCGAGCGCTTGCGCCACGCATGGCCTGAGAGCGTTTGCGGCCACAGGCAGAAGGTGCACTGCGCCGGGCACCCGCGCGTCGAGTACAGAGAAACATACGGATGCAGCAGGAACGGCACATTGTACTTCGTCACATCCATGTCGCGCGCATAGATGTCCGTCACCCACGGCATTGCGTCCAGATTGTCCACCTGCGGGCGGTCGGGATTGTGCACCACCTTGCCATCCTTGCGGTAGCTGATGCCGAGGATTTCATTTAGCGGCTTGCCATTGGCAAATTCCACTGTCGAGAAATCGAATTCGCGCCGGCATACAAAGTCGATGACCTCGCACTCTGTCAGAGCGCGGTCCGGCGAGGTCGTCACCGGAGGCCCGACAAAGGCAATACGAATCGAGGGATTGGCCCGCTTGATGGCTTCCGCCAGCTTCTGGTCGCCCGTCCAGCCCGGAGTGCTGGTGAACAGGACGAGAAACTCATAGCCCTTCCCAATCTCGATTGTCTCCTGCGCCGAGACGTGGTGCGGAGGCGCATCCAGAAGGCGCGATCCCTCAAGCATTCCTGCCGGATAGGCCAGCCATACCGGGTACCAGTACGACTCAATCTCACGCGTGGCCGGCCAGCGCGAACTGGCGCCACCATCGAAATTCTCAAAGGAGGGCGGGTTCAGAAACAGTGTTTTTAAAGGCATGTGCTTATTACCTAAGTGTAACATCCAGCGCGGGTTTACCACGCTTTGCAGGTGCCATGACTGGTACCCGGCAAACTCTGATGGAAGATATCGCCAAAGGCTTCAGCTACTTACCGAAAAGCCGCCTAATGGGAACAAAAAAGAATTATTTCGGCCCCGACTTTGCCCAGTCCTCAATACTTCCTGTGGACCGCAACAAATTCAATTCGGCTCGTAATACGGCGTAGTTAGCGTCCAGCACATCCTCATAGCGCTGGCGCTCCTGGATGCGGGCCTGCTGCTCGTCTTTCGGTGTAAGCAGCGGGCTGTTAGGCGAGCCGCTGCCATTGTTCAGCTGTGTCGTAATAGCCTCCAGCTGTTCCTGGGCCAGTTCCGCCTGCAACTGCGCGACGCGCTGTTGCGCAGCAAGTTCGGTTACACTCTTCTGCAGTTGATAAATCTGCTCGCTCGCTGTGTTCCGCGTCTGGTCCGCTTGCGCAGAGGCGTGCGCGGCATCCGCAGCGGATCGGCGCTCCCTCGCTTTCAGCGCAGCGTCAAAAAGCGGCACTCTTATCTGGATGCCGACATCGAAGTTGTTGTACTGGAAATGTTGATAAAACTGGTCATAATTGTTGAACTTCGCGAACAGGCTGTAGTCGCCGCCAAACGCAAGCTGCGGGCGCAGGATCTGTCGTGAGTCGCCGAATGCTACATAGATTTTCGACTTGGCATTGGCCTGCGCCGCCTGCACTCCCGCATTTTGCAGTGCCATCGATGAAGTCTCCGCGGTTTCCATTAGAGTCCTGGGTGCCGAAGGGATGCTGCTGGAGTTGGTAGTAAAGGTTGCCGTAGGAAGGCCAGTAAGGTGAGCCAACTGCTGTCGCACCAGTTCAGCATCATTCTGCGAATGGATGCGCTTCAAGTCAATCTGCGCCGCCGTCAATTTCGCCCTGGTCAGCTCTATCCGGTTTTCGACTCCAGCGAGCACGCGGTCTTCCTCAATGCTTACCAACTTGTCGGCATACTGCTTTTCCTGGTCAAGGGCCGCCAGCGTCTGTTGCGATTTGTTCAGCTGGATGTAGTCAAGCGAAGCATCCAGCACAACCTGTTCGCGGGCATCTTTCAAACTAAACTCAGCGGCCTGCACCGCGGCACGCGCAGAGCGTATATAGTCCGGTTGCGAGAACGTAAACAACAGAGATTGCGAACTAACGTTAAAGACGGAAGGCTCACCCAGCGGAAAGCCATAGGAATAGCCCAGGCTTGAGCCAAGATTAAGGTTGGGGATGTAAGCGTCCTTTGATTCCGTCAGCCCTGCCGCTGCCCGTAGTACGTCCGCCTGCGCCATGCGCACCGAAGTGCTGTTCCGGAGTGCTAGATCGACCACCGTGAAGAGGGAGACCTGAGCCTGCGTGCTCAAACACGAGAGCACGACAAGAGCACCCGTCGCCATCCATCTGCAAAGTCGTTGTATCAACCGGCATCCACCTCGTAACAAACTGCCAAACTCCGATTCTATGCGCTCTCAGAATGGCACGGTTTCCAAGAGTTAAGAGACTTTAAGCTATCTGCCGCTGTTTGTCGCCGCCTGTGTACCAGCCTGGTAATCCCTGGCCAGTTCCACCGCAGCAGTAAACTGCTCCTGCGCCGCGGGTGCCTCTCCCATACTGGTCAACAGCTTTCCTAGTTGAACATGGGTCTGGAATGCCGGCGCGTCCTCTGATTTATTCGACGAAGCGAGATACTGCTCCAGCAGTTTGCGCGCAAATTGCAGATCGCGCCCCGCGCGTATGAGCACCGACGCCCCGTCCGCCATAGCTACTCCGTGTTCCACATCTAGCTCTGCGCCCTGGTGCACTGCCTCGACCATGTCGTCCCAGCGCTGCCGCCGGCGGTAAAACGACGCCAGGTCCATCCACGCGTCGGCCGGCTCCTTCAAGTCTGCAATCGCAGCCTTGTACTCGTCTTCGGCGCGCGCATAGTCTTTGCGGCTTTCGGCAATGCGCGCGTGGATGTAGTGCCCGCGGTCAGGAGCAAACGCATCCATCTGCTTTGCGACGCGCTCTGCCTTGTCTAGCCCGCCGCCAACAATCCCCGGCGCATCCACATAAAACTCGCCCAGATCTGAAAGCGCATTTACGTTGTGCGGATCAAGCTTCGCCGCCGTTTCAAATTCCACCCGGATCGGTTTCGCCATCTTGAACGCTGTTATAAAGGACACTCGATCTGCTTTTTCGCCCAGTGCCCGTGCCAGCCACAGATGATAGTTGCTGTTGTCCGGCGCCAGCGTCACCGCCGTCTGGCATGACTGGATGGCATCGTTCCATCGCTGTTCCTGCAGGTAAATGCGACAACGCAGATTGTGCGCCTCAGCGTTTTGTGGTTGCTGTGCCAGCACCTGATCCAGAGCCCGCAGTCCCTGGTCCGCGCGTCCGTGCGTCAGGTCGCCGCGCACTGCCTCAAGAAGCTGTGTAGGCGGGATGTCAGCCCACGCTGCGCCGGGTGCGACCAGCAGAAGAATAAACAGAGCAAGTCGAGTAAACACCTGCATTACCGCACAATCTCTACTGCAACGCCTTCGCTGACCGGCTGCCCGTTGGTCGTGCGCAGCGCCACCGTATCGCCTTCGTGCAGGCCGGAGAGAATCTCCACCTGCGTCAAATTCAGCGCATTCACCGTTACTGGCGTGCGATGCAGTTTTCCATCTTTCACGACATATACATATGTCTTGCCTTCTTCCGTATGTAGGGCGTCGCGCGGAACATTCAACGCGCTTGCGATATCGGATGTCGTCACCGTGACAGTTACATTCGTGTTGGGGAGTAGCTTGCCATCCGCGTCATCAATCGAGATCAACACTTGACCCACATTGCGCGTGTTAAACCTGATAATGGTCGACGGCACGCGCACCACATGCCCATGCCACTCGCTGTCCGGCAGCGCATCCCAGAGAATAGTGATTGGCATTCCCTCGCGAATTTTGGCAATCTCCGGTTCATCGAAATAAGCGCGCACCTGCAGTTTGGTCAGGTCTGCCATTTCCAGTAATTTCGCGCCCTGATCTACGAATTCGGTTTTCGAAACAGGAATGTAGTAAACCGTCCCGGCAAACGGAGCCTTCACGTTTGCCTGGTTTACTACTTCCTGTGCCGCAACGTATCCAGCTTGTGCGTCATCAAGCGCCGCCTTGGAATGGGCAATGTCCGTCGCGTCGTAACGCCCCGATTTTTTCTTTTCCAGTAGCCCCAGAGAATTGTTCGCTGCCGTCATTCGGTCTTTCGCCGCCGCAACCTCTGCCGCCGAAGCCGCGCCCTGCGCTTGCAGCTTTTCCAATGCCGCTATATCGCGTTGCGCCTGGTCGCGGTCCATCTGGGTCTTGGTTATGTCGCCATTCAGAGCCAGTTGTTCTTCCCGCGTGCCGCCCTTCATCGTCGCATCATAGCTGGCCTGCGCTCCTCGGAGCGCGGCAATCGCCGTCGCCAGTTTGGCCCGGGCGTTCGTGTCATCCATCTGCAGGAGAAGCTGCCCTGTCGTGACTTTGTCTCCTTCATGCACATAAATAGCCTTCACCACCCCCGGAAACGGTGCGTGCGCCTCAAACGTCGACACTGGCTCAACAATGCCGTTCGTGGACGTTGTGCTCTTAAGGCTGCTGCGCTCTACCACCGCCGCGCGTACTGGCAGCGTCGTGCGCGTAGCCATGTGCACAAAGTAAAAGACCAGCGCAACTGCAATGCCGGCGCCGCTCCAAATCCACACGTTGCGGTTCGTCGTTGTTCGTACTGTCGCCATCCTGAAACCGAGAGTCAGTATATAAGACTCAATAAGATGCCTTTTCGCGTCAGGAAATATGCCTTGTCGTGTGAAGACGGAGCCCGGAAAGCAGGGTGACTGGCCCTACAATAAACACATGGTCCTTTCTGAACAATACACAGACGAGCACGCGAAAGCTGGACTTGATTTCTCCTTCCCATCGATCGAGACCTGGAAAAACCAGTTTCCCGGCTACGAAATCCTCATCGACGATCCCGAGTTCACCTCCGTCTGCCCCAAAACCGGCCTGCCCGACTTCGGCATCGTTACTCTGCGCTACATGCCCCGCGAGTTCTGCCTCGAACTCAAGTCTTACAAAGAATATCTCTTTACCTACCGCAACCTCGGCATCTTTCAGGAAAATGTCGTCAACCAGGTACTTGAAGACGTCGTGAAGGCATGCAATCCGGTATGGGCTATAGTCAAAGGGGATTTCCGACCGCGCGGCGGCATTTCCACCACCGTCGAAGCACGCTGGCCGCGCCCTAACAACGAATAGCGTTCTCAGTAGCAGCACGAAAACGGGTGCCCCATCATTTGCGCAGCAAAGGGTGGAGGGACAAGGCACTTTCTCAACGAACCCTCCGCGCCTTCCGCGGTAAAACAAAAACGCTGAAGCTGATATCATGCGACTCACCGCATGACAGCGCAACTTCAAAAATCAGCAAAGCCATCAGCCGCACAAACCGCTGCACTCGCGCTTTTTCTCCTCACCTGCCTTAACCTCTTCAACTTTATCGACCGCTACGTTTTGCCCGGCGTACAGCCGCTGGTACAGAAAGAGTTCAATGCTAACGACGCGCAGATGGGCCTGCTTACCACCGCCTTTTTCTTCACCTACATGATTGCTGCACCACTCACCGGATGGCTTGGGGACCGTTACCCACGCAGGCCGCTCATCGCCGCCGGAACGCTCCTCTGGAGCATAGCCACGCTTTTCACCGCGACAGTCCGCAGCTATGACACTCTGCTCATTCGTCACGCCATCGTCGGCATCGGCGAAGCCACGTTCAGCATTTACGCCCCCGCATTGCTCGCCGATTTTTATCCCGAAATCGACCGCAACCGGGTCCTCAGTATCTTCTACATCACCATTCCCGTAGGCGCGGCGCTTGGCTATCTCTCAGGGGGTGTGCTAGGCCAGCACTACGGATGGCGTATGCCCTTCTTCATTGCCGCACTGCCCGGTGTGCTCATCGCCGCAGCCTTCTGGTTCTTCGTCAAAGAGCCCGAACGGGGAGCAGCCGATGAACTCGCGCCCACACTCAATCGTGCAACTATCTTCGGTCTCGCACACAACCCCGCCTTCTGGACTGCGACCCTCGGGATGGCCATGTGGACCTTCACAGTCGGCGGCATCTCCACCTTCCTGCCGACGTTTTTCGTTCGCTTCGGTGGATATTCAGTCGCCGCAGCAGGGGTTACTACCGGAGCCATCACCGCCATCGACGGACTGCTCGGTACCGTAGCCGGAGGCTGGCTTGGTCAGCGCTGGCTTCGCAAAAACCACCGTGGACTGTATCTTCTCTCCGCATGGAGTATTCTCTTCGCAATCCCCGTCGCCGCCGCTGCCATCTTCGGGCCACGCTCTTTGATGGTTTCAACCGTCTTCCTCGCTGAATTTCTTCTCTTCCTGAACAATGGTCCGCTCAACGCCTGCCTCGTCAACTCTGTGGCTGCGCCAGTCCGTTCAACCGCCATAGCTATCAATCTCTTCATGATCCATGGCCTCGGTGACGCTTTTTCTCCGCGCCTCATTGGTCACGTCTCCGATGCAACAGCGTCGTTGCGTATCGGACTCGGCGTGACGCTGATCTCTCTGGCCATCGCGAGCATAATTCTCTTTACCGGGTCGCACTTCGCGCCGCTGCTACCAGAAAGTGAAGACACCCGCCAATTGTCGCCGTCAGCAACCCATTAATTGGAGATGTCATCGTGACGAAGAGAAGGCTGGTGTATGCTCTTTCCCTCATAGATACTGAAGACGAATGCACACCGCTGCCACCCTTTTTAACTGGCTCATCGCCCTTCTATGGATATGGCGCTCAGCAGTCGCCCTCCGCAACCTGCCTAAGCTCCCGAATCTTCTGAACGAGAAAGAGACATCAGCAGGGAACCCGGGACTCGCTGTAATCGTCCCCGCCCGCAACGAAGAACAGGCCATTGGGCAAATGCTGCATTCACTCCTCGCGCAGGAAGGTGTCTTCATAGAAATTCTCGCTGTCAACGACCGCTCGACCGATAAGACCGGCGAAATCATGGATCGCATCGCCGCCGAAGGCCGCGAACAGGGCAAAAGCATCAGTGTGATTCACATCCGGGAACTTCCCGCTGGCTGGATGGGTAAAACTCATGCCATGGCCCTCGCCGCGCGCCAGGCCGCAGCACCCTGGCTACTGTTCACTGACGGCGACATTCTCTTTCGCGAGGACTGCCTGCGCCGCGCCATCAGCTACGCAGAAAAGGAAGCCGACCATCTTGTTCTCTTCCCAACTTTGATCCTGAAAACTGCAGGCGAGCGCATGATGCTCTCGGCCTTTCAGGCACTCTCGTTTCTTTCCACACGCCCCTGGAAGACATCCGATCCTAAAAGCCGCGACTCGCTCGGCATTGGCGCCTTCAATCTCATCCGCAGCGAAGTCTACAGCAGCATCGGAGGCTTCGAGGGCCACCGTATGGAAGTTCTCGAAGACATCAAGCTTGGCCATCAGGTCAAGCGTCACGGTTTCCGCCAACATGTCGTCCTCGGGCGCGACCTCATTCAGGTGCACTGGGCCGCGGGCACTCTGGGCATCGTCCGCAATCTGACCAAGAACATTTTCGCCGTCTTCCGCTTCCAACCAATGCTCCTGCTCGCGGCGTGCATCGCCATCGCCGCGTTCTGCCTGACACCCTTCTACTGCCTGTTCGGCTCCTGGATGATGCTTTCTGCCAGCATTCTCGCCCTGGGGTCAATGCTGGAGATTTACCGTTACTGCGAGCGCCACATCAACGGCATCCCCACGGCCTACTTTCTCCTGTTGCCCGTCGCCGCATGTGTCATTGTCTACATGCTGCTGCGCTCCATGATCGTCACGATGGCGCAGCGCGGAATCGTCTGGCGAGACACCTTTTATCCGCTCTCTGAACTCCGCAAACACGCCGGCCCGCTGCGCTGATTTCAGTGCACACTGCTCGGAATTGTCATTCCGAGCGAAGCGTAGCACAGCCGAGGAACCTGCAGTTTCTATGTATCAGCACGAAAATGGGTGCTCCATCCTTATTGAGCAGTTTGCGAAAGGTGGGAGAGCTATATCTGCCCAGCAATACAATCAACGCGCCGACTTAAACACGCTCCGGTGATGCCCGCTCCGGAGCGCCGGATCATTCACTGCAGGCTTTTCATCCTCCGCAGAAAATCCATGCAACAGCGCCGGATTAGGCCGAAACTTCTCTGCCCCTCCATGAAACTGCCGCGCATCGCTCAACAGAATCTCAGCCCGTCCGCCAAAAGGTCGCACCACACCGCGTATGCGAATGTCCTGCGCCAGATACCGGCTCAGGTCACCCACAGTCTTGCGGTCCTCGTTCGCGCTCATCACCGTAAACCGGCAGTGATCATCCGATGTCTCCGGACTGCAAACATCCAGAAAGCGCGTTCCATCTGCTAGCTCCACCACGTCATAAACATGCGCGGCCACGCAGACATCCTTGTTCTTATGCGCCAAAGCTTCTTCCGGTGAGTAGCATTTCTTCTCACAAAACAACATCGTTGGGCACAAAAGCAGGAAAACCAAAACAGGAATCCGCATGAGGAGCTTTCTCTGAAAATGAATTGCAAGCCGCGGCCTAAGGCTATGCATTCTCCAGAAAAAAGGAAAGATTACGAAGGGCATCGGCCTCGCAGAATCTCCGTCGGTCCTTTCAAATAGCGATCGATGTAGGCTTTCACGATGAACTACAGGCACAAGACGAGACCGCTGTCTAGGAGCCGAGAGCTTTCGCTATTCATAGCGCAGGGTAGTTTGCGGATCGATTTTTGCTGCACGGCGGGCAGGAACCCAGCACGCCGCCAGTGCCACGGCTGCCAGAAATACCGGTGCCAGTGTGAAGGTGAGCACGTCGTGCGGCCGCACTCCGTAAAGAAAGCTGTTGAAGAGTTTTGCCACTGCCAGCGCTACAGGCAGGCCAATGGCGAGCGCAATAATCGTAAGCAGCATTCCCTGGCGCAACACAAGACTTTGAATTGCGCCAAGTTGTGCACCCAACGCGATGCGGATGCCGATTTCACGTGTTCTGCGGCTCACCGCATAGCTCATCACGCCATATAGTCCGACAGCGGCCAGTACAATGCCGATAAAGCCAAAGACGCCGAATAGCGTTCCTGCAAGCCGTGGCAGAAAGAGGGCGCTGCGCAGATGGTCTTCCATGGTTTCCGCATTGTAGACGGCCATGGATGGATCGAGCGTATGGATCTGCTGCCGTATAGCCGCAAGCAGGTTCGCCGTGTCGCCTTCGGAATGCACGATGAGGGTATAGCCCATGAAGGGTGGGTCGCTGCCGGTAGTCTGCGCGAGCGAGCGGAAGAGGACAGGGCGCGTGTCTTCGCCGATAAACCGCGATTTAATGTTGCCGACAATGCCGATGACTTCGTATAGATCGCTGCCATCGCGGATGTGCTGACCTACTGGATTTTCACCGGGGAAAAGCTGCTCGGCCAGTGCCTTGTTGATGACGGCAACTTTGGACGCAGCCGGAGATTCGTTGGCGAAGTCACGCCCGGCGATGCGCGGGATGCCGAGGGTCTCAAAATATCCCGGCGTAGCCATATACATCTCAACAATGGGAGCGGATGATTTCGGATGACCCTCGGCGACCATACCATCGCTGCGATTGCCGCCGGAGAGCGGTATGCTGTCAGTCGCAGCGGCGGAGATGACGCCGGGGAGGGCAGCGACGCGGTTTCGTAACTCGGTGAGGAATTGCGTTGTGTGCTCCGGCGTGTAGCCGTGGACGCGCGGGTCGACGGAAACCATCAAAACGCTGTGCGAGCGAAAGCCGATGTCAATCGTAGAAGCGCGTTGGAGACTGCGCAGAAAGAGTCCTGTAGCACTGAGCAGGATGATGGACATGGCGATCTGGGCCACGATCAGAACATTGCGCAGGGTGATGCGGCGGCCGGGACGCGCGAGCGCGTCCTCGCCCTTTAGAGCGCTGGCGAGAACGGGGCGCGACGCAATCCATGCGGGGATGAAGCCAAAGACCAGCCCTGCTCCAACACTCAGAACAAGGGTATAGAGCAGGACGCGCCAATCGACGCTCAGTGTCAGATCAAGCGGCACGGGAGCGGGAAAATGAAATGCGGCAAGCGCAGAAGTTGTCCATAGCGAAAGCACGGCGCCGAAGAGTCCCCCCGACAGAGCAAGCAGCACGCTTTCAATCAGCATTTGGCGCAGGAGCTGTCTGCGCGTCGCCCCCAGAGTGATGCGGACAGCCATTTCCCGCTGACGGCTGGCGGAGTGTGCCAGAAGCAAGTTGGCAACATTCGCGCAGGCGATGGCGAGAACAAGAAGGACGACTATAGAGAGCGCAGCGAGGAAGAGCAGGATGGTAGATTTATCACGTGCGGGCAGAGAACCGGCGCGATCCAGATAGAAGCCGTTGTCTTTGTCTGTTGTGGGGTAAGCTTTGGCGAAGTTCTGGGCCAGTGTTTTAAGCTCGGCTGCTGCCTCGGTTTGCGTAATTTCCGGCCTGAGGCGGCCAATGACCATGAGCCAGTGGTTCTGACGCCCTTGCCATACCGTCACAGTGTTGCCGACAGCGGTCGGGGCAAGAGATTCAATGTTGCCCAGGGGGACCCAGTACTGCGGATCCAGGATGAGATCGAGGCCATGGAAGCCAGGGGGCGCCACGCCGACGACTGTGTAGGGATGTCCAGAGAGTGTGATGGCTTTGCCGATGATGGCAGGATCCGAAGCGAAGCGGTGCTGCCAGAGGCGGTAGCCGAGAACGATGACCTGCTGGCGCTCCTCGCTCTGGAGGAAGCCGCGCCCGAGTGTCATGCGGAGCTGGGTGACGTCGAAGTAGTTCGCTGTCGCGGCCTGTCCCCAGATGCGTTCCGGTTCGCCTTTGCCGCCGATGGAAGCCGGCAGCAACCAAAAGTATGCCAGCAGTCCGGAAAATGACTTGGACTGGTCGCGGAGATCAGTGTAGAGGGGCCATGAGAAAGTGTTGCAGCACTGGTTATTGTCCGTTATGTGTAGGGAAAGAAGCGTGCCGGGGTCGCGGACCGGCGGAGGCTTGAGCACAAAGCGGCTGACCATGGAGAAGATGGTTGCGTTAGCGGCTATGCCGAGTCCGATGGAGATGATGACTGCCAGCGCGAGACCGGGCGTCCGAGAAAGACGCCGAAAGGTGTAGAACAACTCCTGCCACAGGTGTGCCATTCGGGTGCTCCCTGATGGCTGAGATTACGCGACGGATAGGAAGTTGGTTCCCGCCAATTCGATTTCGCGAGAATTTCTTGGCATCATAGTAATGATGAGTGTTGTTGCCGCTGAGAAGGAGCGTGTCCTTACTCGACGCCAGTTCCTGAGCCTGTCCGGTCTTTCGGTGCTCGGACTCGGTTTCTATGCTGGCGAGATTGCGCGTCACGAAATCGACATCGTCCAGCGCACAATCACAGTTCCCGGCCTGCCGAAAAGCTTTAAAGGCTTCCGTATTGCGCAGATATCCGATATCCACTTCCGGGAATACACTGAAGCATCTTTTCTCAAGCTCGTGCTGCATGCGGTCAACGCCCTCAAGCCTGATCTGGTGGCCTTGACCGGCGATTTCGTCAGCTACGGCCCTCTGGCAAAGCACCGCTCTGTGGGTTGGGCCTACACATGCGGCGAGCTGCTGACCCGCATCCAATGCCCCCTGCGCTATGCCGTGCTCGGCAACCACGATTGCATTGTGAGTGAAGCGGCTGCGCGGGACGCTCTGACCACCCACGGCATTCCCGTGCTGAACAACGCGTCAGTCCCGCTCGAACACGGCAACCAGCGCATCTGGCTGGCTGGTATCGCCGACGCGTTGAGCGGTAATCCCGGGCCTGACTTTGAAAAGGCGGTCCCGAAAACCGCGCGCGGAGACAACGAGCGCGTGATCCTGATGGCCCACGAGCCGGACATCCTGCCCAGGGTGGCAAAACACGGCTTTGATTTAATGCTCTCCGGGCATACCCATGGTGGCCAGGTGCGCCTTCCGTTTCTGCCACCGCTGCACCTTCCGCCGATGGGCGTTGACTATGTGGAAGGCTATTTCCGGCTCGGGCAGACCCAGCTGTACGTAAATCGCGGAATCGGCACCGTGGGCCTGCCCTTCCGGCTGAACTGTCCGCCGGAAATCACGCTGATTACACTGGCATAGCCCGCAGCGAGGAAACATCACCTGCGCTGATTTATAATCCAGATAGCTATCTGACACACTCAGGAGAAGCCGTTCCGCCCGACCGGGACGCTTCTAAGCGCCAGATCGAGAAGGTCAATACCCATACATGATTCGTTTTCTTCAGAAAGACAGCCGCGTGATGAAGGGTATCTTCATCGCGATTATCGCCGCTACATGCGTCCTCATGGTCATCTTCCTGGTTCCAGGCATGTTCAGCGGCGACCAGGGATCTAGCTCCAACACCTATGCGACCATTCGCGGCGCTGGGATACTTGGACGCTTTTTTGGCGGCGACGACGTGTCCACGCAGGAAGTGCAGCAGCTTGCCCAGCGCATGCTGCAGCGCCAGCAGTTGCCGGATTTCGTGCTGCCGTACATGATGCAGCGCGTTGGGACGGGACTGATCCAGCAGCACATTGAGCTGCAGGAAGCCAACCGTCTGGGCGTGAGCGTGACCGACGATGATCTGCGCAACTTCCTTCACACCGGAACCTGGGGCCAGGTGCTCTTTCCCAACGGCCGGTACATCGGCGACGAGCAGTATGCGAGCCTCGTATCGCAGAACTTCGGTATCTCGCGCGACCAGTTCGAGAAGGAACTGAAGAAAGAACTACAGGAAGACCGGTTGCGTTCGTTTATAACTGCCGGCGTCACGGTTTCCGACCAGCAGGTGCGCGACGCCTACAGGCAGCAGGGAACGAAAATCAAGTTTGACTATGCTGTGATCAGCTCCGACGATCTGAGCAAGACCATCAACCCCACGGACCAGGAGCTGCAGGCATTCTTCAAGCAGCACGCGCCAAAGTACGCCAAGGCCATTCCTGAGCAGCGGAAGATCGAGTACATCGCCTTCGCCACGGCGAACCTGCCCGGCGGTGCTCCGCAGGTGACCGATGCCGAGGTGCAGCAGTATTACAACCAGCACCAAAGCGACTACCACGTCGACGACCAGGTGAAGGTCCGGCACATCCTTATCAAAGTCGATGAGAATGCCGACGCCAAAACGGACGAGGCGGCCAAGCAGAAGGCCGAGGACATCCTCAAGCAGCTTCATAACGGTGGCAATTTTGCCGATCTGGCGAAGAAGTATTCTGACGACCCCGGTAGCAAGGACCAGGGTGGCGAGCTCGGATTCATCAAGCACGGCGTGACCGTGCCAGAATTCGACAAGGCGGCCTTTGCATTGCAGCCGGGACAGATTTCTGATCTGGTGCGGACGAAGTTCGGCTATCACATCATTCAGACCGAAGAAAAACAGTCGGCGCACACCCGTCCGCTTGACGAAGTAAAGCAAACAATCGTCGCCCTGCTGACGAGGCAGAAGGAAGCACAGGCGCAGCAGGCATTTGGCCAGCAACTCGCCAGTGAAGCGCAGAAAACGGGCATGGCGCAGACAGCGACAGCACACCACTTGCAGTTAGCCACGACCGACTATCTCGCACAGACTGCAATCATCCCGACACTGGCTGACGGTTCACAGATGCTGACGAGCGCATTCTCTGCCAAGCCGGGGGCAGCCCCACAAGTTGCCTCGACGGGTGATGGTTATGCAGTGTTTCAGGTTGTAGATGTGCATGCCGCCCATGCGCCGACATTCGACGAGTACAAATCGCATGTACTGGATGATTTCCGCGACGAGCAGTTGCCTTCGCTACTATCGCGCAAGACGGCGGAGCTGGCAGACAAGGCAAAGGCTGACAATGACCTGGCAAAGGCCGCGAAAGAAGTTGGGGCGACGATGAAGTCCAGCGATTTGGTTGGTCGCGACGCCCAAGTTCCTGATATCGGCCAGCTGTCACAAGTCGCGCCTACTCTCTTTGACCTGAATGTAGGGCAGTTCAGCAACGCAATCAACGGCCAGCGCACAGGTGCTGTGGCGAAGTTGACCGACAAGCAACAGCCGACACCGGACGAAATCCAGAAAAACTTCGAGCAGACCCGTGACTCGCTGCTTAATCAGCAGCGCGAACAAATGTTCGAGGTCTTTGTAACAAACCTGGTGGACCAGTATCAGAAGGCAGGCCGCATCCGCGTCAATCGGCGCATGCAACAGCAGCCTGGATTGCCGGGAGCGCCGCGATCGTAGCGCAGTAAGAGTAGGCAAGAGCAACCGGGGCCCGTGGTTTGGAATCACTCGAATCACGGGCCTTTTTGCAGGCAGATGGAAACAGTATGTCATTTGAGCGTTCTTCAGGATTGTTGTTGCACATCACATCGCTGCCCTCATACGGCGGCATCGGAGATCTTGGACCAGCCGCGTACGCCTTCGCCGATTTCCTTGCAGCGAGCAAGCAGCGGCTATGGCAGGTGCTCCCGCTCAGCCCCACCGGCTATGGCAACTCGCCTTATGCAGCCCTCTCGGCGTTTGCCGGCAACCCATTGCTGATAAGCCTGGAGAAGCTAGTCGAATGGGGCTGGATCAATGCGAAGCGCATCGAGGAGTTGCCAGGGCACTCAGGCAATGTCCGCTTCGACGAAGTTGAAAAGAAGAAAATGCCGCAGCTCGTGGAAGCGGCGCGCAATTTTCTTCATCACCATCGCAAGGCGTCTCTGGCGAAACAGTGGACACGCTTCGACGGATATTGCAAAACAAATGCATCTTGGCTCAATGATTATGCGCGATACAGCGCGCTGCGACGAAAATTCAATTTCGCCTGCTGGAATGAGTGGCCGAAGGAATACGCATATCGCGATCCTGAAGCCCTATCGCGGCTGGAAAAAGAGCACAGTGAAGAACTGGCCATCGAGCAGGTGATTCAGTTTGCTTTTGACGAGCAATGGACGGCCCTGCGTCAATACTGCGCGGAACGAGGTATCCGCTTCATCGGCGATGTTGCCATCTTTGTGAACTACGACAGCGCCGATGTCTGGACACACCGCGACATCTTCGACCTGAACGATGACCTCTCTCCTGTCCGCGTTTCAGGAGTGCCGCCCGATTATTTCAGCCCGACGGGGCAACGGTGGGGCAATCCGATCTACCGCTGGAATGTCCTCGAAGAGCGCGGCTTCGACTGGTGGGTGGACCGCATCCGCCGCGCTCATTCGATTTACGATCTGATTCGGCTCGATCACTTTCGCGGCTTCGAAGCTTACTGGTCGATCCCCGCCGAAGACGAGACGGCCGTTAACGGCGAATGGGTGAAGGCTCCTGGGACAGCACTATTTTCGACATTGCGGGAGGCGCTGGGCGAACTTCCTTTCATCGCGGAAGATCTTGGGCTGATTACTCCGGAGGTCGATGCCCTGCGCGAGCAGTTCAATCTGCCTGGGATGCGTGTATTGCAGTTCGGATTCTCAGGGCGCGGTGCACACAATTACCTGCCGCATCGCTACGAGAAGAACACAGTGGTTTATACCGGTACTCACGATAACGATACTACACGCGGATGGTGGGAGCACGGCGCGACTGACACTGAGAAAGCGTCAGTCACGGCATATGTGCAGCCAAAAGGTGATGGCGTGGTCTGGCCCCTGATTCGCGCTGCGGCAACTTCGGTCGCGGACATCTGTCTTTTCCCGCTTCAGGACATTCTCAATCTTGGCCCGGAGGCGCGCATGAACGTGCCGTCGAAACCGGAAGATAACTGGGTGTGGCGCTGTCCCGAGGGAATGCTTAAACCGGAATTGGCGGCAAAGCTGGGCGAGCTTACTGTGGTTACCGACCGTGACGGCGCGATTGAAGCTGAAACCGCCGGCTGAGATTCATAGACACAGACCACGAACGTCAATGAGAAGTTGAGTTCGTGCTCACCAGTATCGCAACGGGAAAATCCGCAAAGATGTCTTGGAGGCGCAAGCTTCCATTCTCTGCGTGAATTTCCTTATCAGTGAATATATTCACGAAGCTACTAGGCGTTTGATCAGGCAATGAGATCTGCGCCTTGCCCCATGCGTCGGCGCGGGGTAACTGCGGCTTTGTATGCGCTAGCGAGTACGCGAAACGGGGAACAACGACGAGTACGGAGTGTTTCGTAGCCGAGTCCTGGCGGAGAAAGGCGACAGCGTTTTGCCGCTTTTCCAGATCGACATTCAAGGGGATGTATTCGCCGTGACGAAAGAGCGAGTGCAAGTCGCGGCGGGTGACAAGGGCGCGATGCGTGGTCCAGAGCTTAATCCGACCATCGGGTATCGTATTCAACACGTTAGCGCAGACAGCGGCAGATCCTTCGCGTTGATACAGGTCTTGTAACGTACGAAGCAACTCTGCGCGAAGCCCGAAGTCAACTGGTCGGCGATTATCGGGATCGACGAGGCTTAAGTTCCACAGCTCTGAACCCTGATAGAAGTCTGGTACTCCGGGAGATGTGATTTTGAGAACAAGCTGCGATAGAGAATTGACCGCCCCGAACATCTGTACAGTGGGGAGAAAAGCTTTCAGAATTTCTACGAAGCGCGTTTCACGCGCGCGTCCCTTGGGCAGCAGGAGCGCGGCCAGGAAATTGTTCACGGCCTCGAGATACTGCGGGTTCGGGTTAGTCCAACTAAGATTGACCTTTGCCTCACTTAGGGCCTTGGTGCAGTATTGCTTGATGCGCTCCAGGAATTCGTTACGATCGTCAGGTGTTTCCATCCGCCAGGGCCATGCGCCGACAATGGTCTGATAGATGAGGTATTCTTCGTTGGCATCGGGAGCGATGCGGCCATCGGAGAGTTTCTGTTTGTGCCGGGCGTTTAGACGAATCCAGCGCCGCACGACAGAGGACCACTCCGTCGGCATTTCGGAAAGCACGTTAAGACGATTGCGCACATCTTCGCTGCGTTTGGTGTCGTGCGTTGAAGTCGCCAGCATCGAATCCGGCGCATTCTGCAGCCGGTCCTGATTGCAAGCGTGGAAATAATCAGTAGAGACGCCAAAGGCCCTTATCGAGCTGCCAACTTCATTCGCCGAGAGGAACCTAGTATAGACATAGAAGGCCGTGTCCTCCACGCCCTTCGCCATCACCGGACCGGTAAGCTGCTGAAACTTGAGCGCGAAGTAGAGGCACGCCTGATATCTTGCATCGCCCCTGTCTCCGAGAAGGAGCGTGTTCTGCAGGAATTCAAACGCGGAGGCATCGATCTCTGGATTGCGGTATTTTGCGCGCCAGATTGCCTGTGCGATGAAGGCGATGTCCCGCTCAGTGTATTGACCACGGTCGTCAATATAAGTGCGATAAACAGGGAAGTAGGCGATGGTTTCGCGAATTACGCTTTCGAGGATACCTTCAGTGAAGTCGCGTGCCCTGCGGTCATTGATTGCCAGATGATTTAACAGGTTGGTGAGGACGTAGACTTCGCTTGATAGCGAAGTCTGCATGACCTGCAGCTTGCAACGGTAGATGAGTTCGCTGGGGTCTATTTCGCGTCCGAGAACCCTGGTGTAAAGTGCCGTGAATTTGACTTCGTTTTGCGGCTGGATAAAGACATGGTTGGCGAGGTGAAGGAAGTCATATCCGGAGGTTCCGCTCACAGGCCATTCGCGCGGCAGTGCCTCGCGCGGCTCAAGAATTTTTTCCACCACGGTGTAGAGCGGCCCCCGATTCTGCGCCCAGTCATATCCTCGGAGGGCTTCGCGGATTTCCATTTCGATGCCGTTTGGCGCAAGCGGCTCCTTTGCCGCACTCCCTGAGCACTGGCTGGCAACATAGAGCAATTGCAGGCGAATAAGGTACTGGCGTGGATTGAACATCCCATCGCAGTGGTCGATGCGCAGGCCGGTTATCTGCCGCTTAGCAAGCAGCTTGCGAATGAGGCAGTGCGTCTGAGCAAAAGCCGAGGGGTCTTCCATGCGCAGGCCCACCAGGTCGTTGATATCGAAAAAACGGCGGTAGTTGATTTCTTCCGATGAAACCCGCCAATAGGCGAGCCTGTAGGCCTGGACTTCGAGCAAGGAATGGAGCAGGTCGAAGCTCTCAGGCTTGCCTTGTATTCCATTTGCCCGCTTGGCAGCGTGCTCCAGGACGGGCTGAAGCTCCGGAGAGCGAAGTGCTTTTTGCAAGCGTGGACGAAGCTCGGACAATTGTGCTCGCCGCTGCGCCGCGAGGTTCGGGTCTGCCGTATCATGCGGCGGGACATGGGCCAATTCCTTCAGCAGATCGCGAAACCACTGTGGAACTCCGTCGTCATCTTCGGGAAAGAGCAACGGAATCGTGCGCGAAGCTATGGGAAGTGAGTGATCATAATAATGAATGCGAGCGTGACCATCCTCAAATGCAATCTGAATTTTTTTGGTTTCGAGTTCCTCGCCGTATTGTTTCCCGAGAATTGGCAGCAGCAGCTTACCGTGCATATCCGGTTTGAGCGGCTCCCAGTCGATATCGAAAAATGTCGCGTATTCGGACGAGCGTCCATTCAAAAGCACATCCTGCCACCACTGCGAATCATTGCCGATGCCCATGTGGTTAGGCACGATGTCAAGCAGAAGCCCCATGCCCGCTTCGCGCAGAGTAGTGGAAAGATGGTTGAAGCCTTCATCACCGCCGAGCTCCGGATTCAGGCGGTCGTGGCGAATCACATCATACCCGTGCATGCTCCCAGGGCGCGCTTTGAAAACAGGAGAGCTGTAAACGTCTCCAATGCCCAATTCCTTAAGGTAGGGAAGGATTTTTACCGCATCGGCGAAGATGAATTGCCCGTTCATCTGCAGGCGATACGTCGATATCGGGGCGCGCGTATTGCTGTGCACAACCCGTTCAATACACTCCTTTATTTCAGGTTCATGAAGTTCTCTGAGAGACACCTGCTCTTGGATGCGGAAAACAGGCCCGCCAGTTTTCGGGCCGCGACTTTACGAAATCCGGCCGTAGCGCAGACAATGGAAGAAACTCTGTACGACGAGGAACCGATGCCTCTTTCCGGCGAAGCTATTCGATTGATGAACTATGTTGACGACGTTACCGTTACGTTACGCCGCGTGCTGGCGTTGGCGCAGACCCTGACGCCGGAGGAGCGCAAGCGCGTAAGCGAATATCTGAAAAATGCGCAGACGAGCGTGGAGACGGTGATCTCGTCCTTGCAGAGCAAGTAACTGGCGTCCGAAAAACTTTGTGGTACCGCAGTTATCTTGAGCGGAACATCACGCAGCGAAGCGGAGCCGAAGAGCCAGTCCTGACTGATTCCATTTAGCTTCCGGCCCGTCTAAAAACCGGGAACCACAGGACAGCTGGATGCGTACTTTCGGCTAGCGAATGCAGAATGTCGGCGATATCTTCGGGCAGGTCTTTCGCGCCATCTGGTCGAACAAGCTGCGCTCGTTTCTCACCATGTTCGGCATTGCATGGGGTGTTGGATCGATGCTCCTGCTCATCAGCGTGGGCGAAGGCTTCCGCTCCGGCCAGCGTCGCCAGTTGGCGACGCTAGGCAACGACCTCATTATGATGTGGGGCGGGACCATCCCCGCAGTCGCGAATCAGCATACCGGCATGCGTCCTTACAATCTAACCCTTTCCGATGCCGACGCCATCCGCTCCCAGGCATCCGAAGTTCGCAACGCTACAGCATTCATCAATCGCAATGACCTCAAGCAGCAAAGCGCTTATGAAAGCGCGGGCGGACAGGCCATCGGCGCCGAGCCAAACTACAGCGGCATTCGCTTTCTGCCCATTAGAGAAGGCCGTTTCATTAACGATGCCGACATGCACGACCGCCGCCGCGTCATCATCCTTGGCGATAAGAGCGCGAGGCTGTTGTTTCCAGGCCGTCCGGCAATGGGCGAGACTGTCCTTCTGAACGGCTCCCGCTTTCAGATCGTAGGCATTGCTGACAAGACTGGACGCGGCAACAACGATAATGACAACCAGAAAATCTATATCCCGCTTTCCGTCATGCTCGAGATGTTTCCTCTGAAAGGCGAAAACATCCCCGCAGATTCAGTGACTTCGATCCAGTATCAGCCGCGAATTCGCGGCGACAATGTGGCGGCGACGCACCAGGTGCATGAGATTGTCGCGCGACGGCACGGCTTCGATCCCAATTCGAAAGACGCTTTCAACGAATGGGACACCATCAAGGAAGAGCAGATGGTGGGCAAGATATGGACAGCGATGGATGTCTTCCTCGGCGGCGTGGGCATCGTGACGCTCGGCCTCGGGGCCGTCGGCATCATCAACATCATGCTGGTATCGGTGAGCGAGCGGACGCGCGAAATCGGGCTGCGCAAAGCACTGGGCGCGACTTCCCGCAGCATCCTGACTCAGTTCTTCCTTGAAGGGCTTCTGCTGACCGGGGTCAGCGGACTCATTGGTATTGGCGGCGCGGCCCTCCTGATGTTCGTGCTCCAAAGCACATTGGGAAACAGTATGCCTGGATTCGATCCGCCGAAGTTGGTGCCATGGTCGGCGGCGCTCGCCATCATTTCACTCAGCGTAAGCGGAATCATTGCCGGCTTGTATCCGGCCGGTAAGGCCGCGGCGCTTGAGCCGGTCGAAGCGCTGCGTCGCGAATAAGAATTGCAAGGAGTCAACATGCTGCGTGATCTGTGGGGACAGGCGTATGAGGCGATGATCTACAACCGACGCCGCACGGCGATCACCATTGTCGGCATGGCGTGGGGCATTGCCACCGTGGTCCTGCTGCTTGCTTACGGCGCAGGCTTTGGACGCGCCATCGAGGCCATCTTCGCCCAATGGGGCACGCAGATGATCGGCGTCTTTCCCGGACGCACCAGCGAGCAGGCCGGCGGCACCAAGGCAGGCGTGCAGGTGCGCTTCACCACCGACGACATTGACCGCCTCTGGACTATGGTCCCGAATCTGCAGCACATCTCGCCGATGGTCATGAAAGATGTGCCCGTCGCGAATGATCTGCACACCTACACATGGTCAGTGATAGGCTATCGCCCCGAAATTCAGGACATCCTCAAGTTCGACGTGAACTCAGGCAGGTTTTTCACTGACGTTGATGACCAGCAGCGCAATCATGTCGCCGTCATCGGCTCCGAAGCGAAGACCAAGCTTTTCTCCGGCGAATACGCGGTCGGCCAGCGCATGCGTTTGAACGGCATCAGCTTTACGGTAATCGGCGTGCTCAAGCCCAAGATGCAGGAAGGCGACGACGACATCAACCGTCAGGTCTATGTGCCCTTCCACACCATGGGCGACATCAAAGACCTGAAATATCTGGACGGCATCTGGCTGAATTACACCGGCAACCACATGGTGGTGGAACAGGCCATTCGCAACACACTTGCAGCGGCCCACAATTTCCGGCCCTCAGACCACAACGCAATTTTCGTCGCCAACCTGATGGAGCAGTTGAAGCAGTTCCGCATGCTCACGCTGGCGTTGCAGGTGCTGCTGCTGTTCATCGGCGGGTTGACGCTGGGCATCGCCGGGATCGGCCTCATGAACATCATGCTTGTCGCGGTCCAGCAGCGCACCCGCGAGATTGGCATCGAGAAAGCGCTGGGCGCGCGCAAACGCCACATCCTGATTCAATTCCTGGCCGAAGCGCTGGTCATCACCGGTGTCGGCGGCGCAATCGGCATCGTGCTGGCCTATGCGGTATCGATTGGCGTGGGCCGCATCACGTTCTACAGCGCGCTCGCGACGAATGCCGAAGCTGCGGATATCCGCCTGCTGATCTCGCCGACGATTGTCATCGTCGCCACAGGCATCCTGATCATCGTCGGAATGGTCAGCGGCATGATTCCCGCCATCAAGGCCGCCAATCTGAATCCGATTGAAGCGCTGCGATACGAATAACAACACATCTCAATCTTTAGGTGGATGCCGCTGCCGTCCTTTCCAAGTAGCATGACATTCTCTGCTGAAGTGGCTGAGACCACCTTTCCTGAAAGGAATGATTGAAGATGCCTCATATTCAACTGGCCGATGATTTGCCTGGTATTCGTGGCGCAATGGCCTTCCGCCCGGAAACCGCGAAACCGCTCAACGAACTGGTCGAAGTGCTGATGCGCGGCCCCAACTCGCTGATGCGGGCGGAGCGCGAACTGATCGCCACCTATGTCTCTTACCTGAACGACTGCTACTACTGCCAGATGAGCCACGGCGCAATCGCAGCCGCAAACCTTAGCGGCGATGAAGAGCTGGTCAAGCGTGTCAAGGCGGATTTCCAACACGCCGACATCTCCGATAAGTTGAAAGCCTTGCTGGTAATCGCCAGCAAAGTACAGAAGGGCGGCAAGCACGTCACGGCTGACGATGTGACTGCCGCGCGCAACCTGGGCGCAACTGGCCTCGAAATCCACGATGCCGTCTTAATCTCCGCCGCTTTCTGCATGTACAACCGCTATGTTGATGGCCTCGGAACAGTCCAGCCGCGTGATGAAGCGAGTTATCGCGAGCGCGGCAAGCGCGTGGCCCGCGATGGATATGTGACGGTAAGCCAGGAATATCTCGCCACTCACCCGGTGGCCCGCTAAGGAGAAAAACATGGCGCACATTGCACTTCCTGAAGGACTGCCTGGCATCACCGGCGGCTTTGCGTTCCGTCCAGAGACAGCCAAGCCGATGCGCGAGCTGGCGCATATTCTTCTCTTCGAACCGAACAGCCTCACCTCCGGCGAGCGCGAGCTGATCGCAACCTACGTTTCGTATCTGAACGATTGCTACTTCTGCCAGACGAGTCACGGCGCTGCCGCCGCCGCTCATCTTGGTGATGAAGAAATCGTGAAGCGCGTCAAGGCGGACTTCCAGCACGCTGACATTTCAGACAAACTGAAAACGCTACTCGTAATTGCCGGCAAGGTGCAGAAGGGCGGAAAGCACGTCACGTCCGATGATGTGCAGCAGGCACGCAATCTCGGTGCGACTGATCTGGAAATCCACGACACGGTACTGATTGCTGCCGCATTCTGCATGTATAACCGCTATGTGGACGGCCTGGGAACATGGCAGCAGCAAGATGAATCCATGTATGCGGTTATGGGAAAGCATCTGGCTGCGGAAGGCTATCGCAGGCCCTCAATGTCTACCGCCGAAGTCGCATGAAATTGAAGAAGGCGGCCTAGGCCGGCCTTAGATTGCTGTCAGATCGCGCTATCGTATCAGGTCACGGCTTTAGAGAATGCAGAAAAGCCAATGTTTCGTATCAGGGCACGACTTCAAGAGCCTGCCCTGAGCAAAGCCGAAGGGTGCCGCATTGGCTGAAAATACATCGGGCTTTGCCCCTGAGGGATGGCTGTGATGATGTGATCTGTTTCTTTCATCGATCTGAGGCGGCCTAGGCCGCCTTCTTCGGCGAGAGCAGAAATGCGGCGATCAGTAATGCAACGCCAATCAAGGCAGGTATAAAGCCAACCAGGCCAACAGCCCTGTTGTCATTGACGATTGCGGTCAGGAAAACTATAAGCCCAATACCAATGCCTATGTTGATGAGTCCGCCGAGCAAATAACCTTCGCGTTTTTTGGCCTCGCTCTTCGCTTCTCTTGCTCGCTCTTTCTCCTGTAAATAGGCCAGAGTAGCAACGGCGCTTTGCGTGTCCGACTCGGCAAGCTTCTTTAACATGTCATTTTTGTAGTAGCTCTCACGCTCTTGCTGGCGCGCGCCCGACCACGCAGCTACCGCAAGAAATCCGAAAAGAGCAACTGCCCCAACGCTGAGAAAAAAGAAAATGATCCCTGGACCTTCAAACATCATCACGAACCTCCTTGACGCCCAGTAAGACCTGACCCCTGACTAAGCGGTTGCATTTTTATTTCTCCCGATAAAAATGCAACCATCATGGATGCGGGCTGGTCATATCCTGCGAGGAAACAGCAAGGCGTGAGCGCGACTGAAGACTTGGCCGATGTGGAGCGAGTTCTTGGCGGAGACATCTCCGCTTTTGAAGGCATCGTGCACCGCTGGCAGGGGCCGCTCGTAAATATGGCTTACCGCTTCTGCAATGACCGTGGGCGCGCCGAGGAAATGGCACAGGAAGCATTCCTGCGCGTCTATCGTTCGCTCGCCGGCTGGCGGCGCGACGCGGCATTTTCAACCTGGCTCTTTGCTGTTGCTGCCAATCTCTATCGGTCGGAGTTGAAGCACATTCCCGCCGGCAACGTCGCCCTCGACGATGTGGCTGAGTTGATGGACAAGCACTCCCACGCCCGCGAATTCGAGGAGCACCAGCGCGACCGGATGGTCCGCAAAGCCGTCATGGCGCTCCCGCCTAAGTATCGCGACGCTATGGTTTTGTACTATTTTCATGAAATGAACGTGCCCGCCGCATCGAATAGCCTGGGGGTTCCGGAGGGCACGGTAAAAGCCAGGCTGTTTCGCGGACGTGAAATTTTGCGCAACAAGCTTTCACAGCTGTTGGAAGGCCCGAGACCAAAGGAGGCATGATGGAAGACGAATTGGATCGTATGCTTTCGCGGCAAGACGAAATCGTGCCGTCCTCTGGATTCGTGTCGTCGGTTATGGATGCGGTGCGCCGCGAAGCCGCCGTTCCTGATCCCGGCCCCTTCCCGCCACTTGCATTCCCCTGGGTGCGCGCCCTGCCTATGTTTCTTGCGTTGGCTGCCGTGATCGCGATGCTCATTTCGGGGTTTGTGGAGCTGATCCATATGCCTGCTTCCGCCGTGCAGAGGCCATTGCTGGCTCCAGCAGTAGAGCACGCCTTGGCGCAAGTGAATGCCGGCTGGCTCGCAGTCGCTCTGCTGCTCGCATTTCTATCGACGTTCTTCTCGGTTCGTTTTGCTGTGGGTCAGCGCTAATTGCGCGCAAGTAACATGCACTACTGAGACCCGTAACCCTGCCCAGCGTCAGTGGTCGGCTGATCAATGCGGTTCTTTTCTGGACGTTCACAGTGAAAGCGGGTACATTGCGGTAAGACCCCCAGCTTTATGCGCGTATTTTCATACGGCATTCCAATGAAGGGAATTAATCAAGCACTGTGGACCTGACATTTATCGACTGGCTCATCATGCTGCTGTATTTCGCTTTTGTGCTGGGCATCGGCTTTGCCCTCAAGCGATTTATGCGGACGAGCAAGGATTTTTTCCAGGCGGGCCGCTCTCTGCCCGCATGGATCTGCGGACTCGCCTTCATCTCGGCCAATCTTGGCGCCCAGGAAGTCATCGGCATGGGCGCCTCCGGCGCGAAGTACGGCATAGCTACCAGCCACTTCTATTGGATTGGCGCGATTCCCGCTATGATTTTTGTCGGCGTCTTCATGATGCCGTTCTATTACGGCTCGAAAGCGCGCTCAGTTCCGGAGTTCCTGCGTCTGCGCTTTGACGAGAAAACGCGCGGCTACAACGCCTGCTCCTTCGCCGTGATGACCGTCTTTTCTTCCGGCATCTCGATGTACGCCATGGCGCGGCTCATTCAGACTCTGCACGTCTTCGATTCGCTGTTCCTGAAGTTCCATTTACCCTTGGGTTGGATTTTCCACTTCGCCATCATTATTTCGGCGCTCATTGTGCTGGGATACATCTTTCTTGGCGGTCTTACCAGCGCCATCTATAATGAGGTCCTGCAATTCTTCCTGATCGTAGCCGGCTTTCTGCCGCTGGTCTGGGTCGGCCTGAAAAATGTCGGCGGCTGGAGCGGACTCAAAGCCGCGTTGCCCGAGGCTTATAGCCATTCCTGGCACGGTATGACGAACGCGCATAACAATCCCTTAGGCGTGGAATGGTTTGGGCTTTCGATGGGATTGGGCTTTGTACTCTCGTTCGGCTACTGGTGTACGGATTTCCTCGTAATTCAAACCGCCATGGCTTCGGATTCGGAAGAGTCGGCGCGCCGCGTTCCTTTGATTGCCGCCATCCCGAAGATGTTCTTCCCCTTTCTGGTCATTCTGCCCGGACTGATTGCCATTGCAACGCCGGCAATTACGCAGCACGCCATGGCGCAGTCTCCCGCGGTAACTTCCACCGCCGCGCAGACAGCCGTGACAGACACCTCCGCGCCAGCGAACTACAGCAAAGGACTCATTCCAGCGAAAGTAAATCCGGTCACCGGTAAAGTCATGACGGACGAGCATGGCAAGCCGCTGCTTGATTACGATCTTGCGATCCCCAACATGTTGCTGCACTATTTCCCGACCGGCATTCTTGGCCTCGGGCTGACCGCTTTGCTGGCGAGTTTCATGTCCGGAATGGCCGGCAATGTGACGGCGTTCAACACCGTTTGGACTTATGACCTGTACCAGTCATACATTCACAAGAACGCACCTGATTCGCATTACCTGAAAATGGGCCGCTGGGCTACGGTCGGCGGCATCTTGCTTTCAATGGCGACAGCCTATGCCGCCACATCCTTCAACAACATTATGGACACGCTGCAGCTCGTGTTTTCGTTCGTGAATGCGCCATTGTTCGCAACGTTTCTGCTTGGGATGTTTTGGAAGCGGTCCACCGGACACGCGGCCTTTACCGGTCTGGTGAGTGGTACCGTTGCAGCCGTCATACATCACGGGCTGACGCTGCCCGCAGATGCGCATCCCGGCATTCATGGTGGATGGATTGCAGTTATGCACACCTATCCAAGTGAAATGGCGCAGAACTTCTGGACGGCAATCTGGGCGTTTTCCGTAAACTTCGTTCTGACGGTAGTCATCAGCCTGATGACCAAGCCGCGGCCGGAAAAGGAACTGGTCGGCTTGGTATATTCACTCACGCCCAAACCTGTCGAACATCACATGGCTTGGTACGCGCGACCTAAAGTAATTGCTGTTGGCCTGATTGCGCTGCTCATCGCGCTGAACCTGGTTTTCCGCTAACCCAAGGAGCAACACGAATGAATCTCGATCTACGAATCCCCATGGGCCTGATGTTCATGATCGTTGGATTAATCATGGGTCTCTTCGGATTTTTTACGCGAGGCAGCGCCATCTACGAGCGCTCCTCCGGATTGAACATCAATCTCATCTGGGGACTGGTCATGCTCGCCTTCGGGCTTATGATGTTTCTGCTCGGACGCGCCAGCGACAAGCGCGCCGCAGCCGAACCCATTGAGGGCACGAACCGTCCACTTGGCGGACACGGCCACGGTATGGGGCATTGATTCAGTGCCTTCATTGCCGCGTCTGTGCGCATCGCAACTCCCGCTAAACTGTCTTTAGATGAAGCATCGCACAATCAAGCACTATGAACTGGTCCGCCGTTTGGGAGCAGGCGGCAGCGGCGTAGTCTACCTGGCCAATGACACGCTGTTGATGCGGCCTGTTGTCCTCAAAATCCTCAAGCGCGGCGCGTTGACATTGGAACAGATGCGCACCACTGTTTTGCGCGAAGCGCGCATGGCGTCCGCGATCGAGCATCCAAATGTCTGCGCGATCTACGAAGTGGGCGAGGAGGGCGAAGAAGCCTACATCGTAATGCAGTATGTGCCCGGCCAGTCTCTGGATAAGATCATTGCCAAAGGGCCGGCGAGTATGCAACTCGCCCTTTCCGTCGGCATCCAGATTGCCGATGGTTTGAGCGCAGCCCATTCGCTCGGTATCTTCCATCGTGACTTGAAGCCTGCGAATGCTATCCTCACCGATGGCGGCCTGGTGAAGATTCTGGACTTCGGTCTTGCGCGCCGTATCAATCCTGAAGAAGCGGAATTCGATCCAGCGAAATCATCTCATCGCAAACCAGGACCGGTTGCTGCAACCTATACTGCGCGAGGCGGAACCATCGCTTACATGGCGCCCGAGCAGTTTGTCACCGGACAAAGTAGTGTACAGAGTGACATCTGGGCGCTCGGCGTGATCCTGTACGAGCTGGTTAGCGGGCGCCATCCTTTTGCCCGGCCTGACATTGATGAATTCCAGAGCATCCGTGCCATTCAATTCATTGACCCGCAGCCGCTAGACCAGTGCTGCCCCGACGTACCTACCGAACTCAGCTCGGTCATCCTGTGCTGCCTTCAAAAAAATCCCGCTGAACGGTATGCGAGCGCAGCCGAAGTTCGCGAAGCGCTGAAGACCATCATGAAGGCGCTGCAGATTGAGACCGGCATCATCCCCGGTGAAGCCGCGGCTCAACTGCCGGTGTCCGCTCCTGAAGACGAAAAGCGGACCACAGGGCTGCTTTCCATGCTGGCCGAACGTTTTCGCGAATCTGCGGATACTCAGACAAAGCAAAACACAATCGTTGTTCTGCCATTCAAGAATTTTGGTCCTTCTGAAGTAACACCGCTCTATGGATTTGCCCTTGCCGATGCGATTGCCGCCAGAATTTCACGCATGTCGTCGCTCGTTGTCCGGCCTTCAAGCGCCTTGATGCACCTTCCGCTGACACAGCTTGATCCGCTTGAAATAGGACGAAAACTGCTGGTGCGATGGGTGCTGACGGGTAATTTCATACGCTCAGAAAAAGGCTTTGATTTGAATTGGCAGTTGCTCGACATATCAGGGCAGAGCGTCAGCGGTGGAGGAGCCATTAGCGTACCCTCGTTCGATCTTGTAGCCGTGCAGACGGAAATCTGCAATGAGGTCTTCGCTTCACTGCAGGGAATTGGCCAGCTTAATCAGACCAATGATCGCGGCGCGCCGCGCACAACTCTTACCGAAGAAATTTCCGAAGAATATCTGCAAGCGCGCGCCATGCTGTCGTCGTTTATGCAGCGTACCGGCAGCAAAGCCGATCTTGATCGCGCGCGCGAGTTGTTTGATCGAGTCGTTGAGGACAACGCTTCATTTCCTCCAGCATGGAGCGGTCTCGGCATCACACATTTGCAATATGTCAGGCACGGCTTTGGTGGCCACATGCACGTTATGGCCGCGCGCCGCGCCTTCGATCAGGCGCTCGACCTCGATCCCGGTTCAGTCGAGGCAAACCTCTACCGCGTCTACATGCTCCTTTCGCGCGGCGAAAAAGAGAGCGCGCGGCACGGCATCGAGCATCTGCTGCGGACCTCATCGAATGACTGGAACGTGCATCTGGTGGCCGGCATGACCCTGCGGCTCGATGGTGTCTATGAAGAAGCGCTGGAGCAGTTCAATCAGGCGCTCAAACTGAACCCCTCGAACGCGCCAATGATCTACAACCATCGCGCGCGTGTTTATCAATACCAGAACCAACTCGAACTCGCCGACGAAGAACTTGAAAAAGGGGTGACGCTGGAGCCGAAGCATCCCTTGCTGCGAACTTCGGTAGCTTATCAGCTTATGCGCCAGGGAGACTTGCGCCAGGCCATCAAAATGCTTGAGTCGGTCATCCGCGATGACGACAGCATGCGCATCGCATATCCAACTCTGGCCATGTGCTATGTGCAGGTGGGTGAGCGCAAGCGCGCCGCGTCGCTTATTACCGAAGGCTCTCTCTCCGCCGCAGAAGCGGAAGGCGAGATGGCATATCGCCTCGCCACCTATTTCGCTGTTGAAGGAGATGAGAGCGAAGCGCTTCACTGGCTCCGCCGCGCGATTTATCTCGGGAACGAAAACTATCCCTGGTTTGCCAAAAATCCGGCGTGGGGCCGTCTGCATGGACACGCAGATTTCACACGTATCCTTGAAGACTTGAAAAAGAGCTTTCGCCGCAACCAGAAAACGTGGAAGCGGCTTCTGCAGCAGGTGCCGAAGGCCCCACAGGAATAGCCACCACTCGTTTATTTTCCGAAACTCTTCGCCAACCGGGTCGGCGCAGCATTGCGCCACGCCGCTTCCAGCGCTGGCTGCAGAGCCTTCTTTGTGGCCTTTTTCAAATGCACATGCGTTGCGCCATTCTTTCCCCAGTAGCCGGGAACAGGCGTAAAGATCTCCGGCCACTCCTGAATGTATTTGCCCTGATCGAGCAGTGGAAGTTTGACCATGCCAAACGTTTTGTCTGGATAAGCGAGAGTGGCGAAGATCTTCCCCGCCACACGAAAATCGGGGTGATTCATGTGCTCAGCTTCCACGGTTTCAGGGAAGCTGAGCGCGAGGCGGCGAAAATCTTTGGCAGTCATCTCTGGTCTCTGTTATTTGTGCATAGCCGCCTGCATGTCCTCCATGGACACGTCCTTGACATGCGTTCCCAGCCACCACTGGAAGCCGAACGGGTCCTCGACTCCGGCCGTGCGGTCGCCGTAGAACTGGTCAGCGGGCTCGCGCAGGCTCTTTGCACCGGCATTCAGCGCCTGTTTATAGGTCGCATCGCAGTCTTCGACATAGAGCATGATGCTGACAGCTGAACCGCCAAAGTGTTTCGGGCTGTAGATATCCTTCTCGGGAAACTCGTCGGCCAGCATAATGACGGAATCGCCTATCTGAATCTCCGCGTGGCCGATTCGCCCGTCTCCCTGCGGCATGCGCATACGCTCGGTTGCGTCAAATGCTTTCTTATAGAAGTCGATCGCTTCCGCTGCTCCACGGATATGCAGATAGGGCTGAATGCTGTGATAGCCATCAGGAACCGCTTTTACTTGTGACATAAATCCTCCATCGCCGATCATTGTCGTCGATTCCTTATAGCCCGGTATTGTAAAAATTTGACCTGCGCTACGCGATGGGCACATGGTTCAGGTGTGGCGTAGCTGCTGCAAGGTAGGCAGACGGCGTCATTCCAGAGAACGATTGAAAATCATGAATGAAGTGAGCCTGATCGTAATACCCACAGTCCAGCGCGACCTCGCTCCAGTCAACCTGTTTAGCTCCATGAACAGTAACGAGCGCCTGCTGAAAGCGCTGCACGCGGCAGAAAGCTTTCGGCGTAAGCCCCACCTGTTGGCGAAAGAGCTGAATGAATCGGCGGGGGCTAAGACCAATCCTTTCTGTCATTCGCGCAATCGTAGTTGCATGCGGCACACTGCGAAGATGCCTAAGCGCATAGCCCACCGCCGGATGCCATGTAAGTGGCCGCGCCAGTTGTGCAAGCAGGTCCTGCTCAAGGACCTGGAACATGGCCTTCGGGCATGATGCTGCCAATAATCGTTCACTCAGTTCGCCGGTACGAGACCGCCAGAGATCATCGAGAGCAATTGAGGCATTTTCCATACAGTCAGCAGGTTCGCGGAAGAAGGGAAATGAGCCTCCAGGTTGAAACTGGATGCCGATGACCCTCTCCTGCTCTGCGGCGCTAATGACGAAAAAATTCGTGCGCGCTCCGGAAAGAACAGCGTGTCCATAAGTGTCGAATTGGCGAACATCGTCAGGATGGTAAATGCGTATCGGCGTGTTCAGCAGATTGAAAACAATTGTTGCTTCGCCATTGGGCATGAGCCGTTCGTGCGTATGCGAGCCTTCTGGAACGCCTTCCCAATACCAGAAACACTGTATGAAGTTGCCCAGCGGAGCAGGCGGCTTGTATCGAAACGATGTCATACAGGCTCCTGCCCAAGAGTCTACGCTTTCATCTTAGGCAATGAAAAAGGAGCGCCGCAGCGCTCCTTTTTTCGCTATCAATAAGGCTCAATTTCTCGTTGGCATCAGATCCATCGGCTCAGTAAGGCTGAAGGTAACGATGGAACCCTTTGGCACTTCTGCAATTTCCGGATGCTGCATCAGCAAATGTGCCGTAATGACTCCTGCACCGACCAGAGAGCCGATCACCGCGCCGTGTACGCCGGCAATCTTCGCGCCGACAACCGCGCCGGTGCCAGCTCCAATACCATATTCAATGGCATTTTTTTTCAGCTGCGACGAGGGCTGAATGCCGCCTTCATCGTCTGTCCGCGTATTAGGGGCCTTCGATTCCACGACCTGCCCATACAGGTGATAGGCCGTGCCATCGGGAAGAATAACCACGTCAGGCCGCAACCGTAGTGTAGCGGCGGGCCCAAAATGATGACCTTGGCTCACGCTCACAACCCGGCCGCGCAACTCCGAGCCAGCAGGAATAATGACGCGCCCATCTTTGTAGACGTCCGACGCAACCTGGGCCTTGAATGCGATGCCGGCATTCGTGTCTTTCGTCGAGAGCGTATCCATAAGCCGTGCTCGGATGTTAGTCCCCTCGGCCAGTTCGTTGCTAGGCGAAGGCACATAGCCAACAATGTCCTCGTCTGGATTGTAGGGACGTTTTTCCAGGGTCGCGCTTGTCGCGGGCGCAGCAGTGCTTGCCGAAGCAGTCGGTACCGACGACACAATGTCATCGTCAGGATTCGTAACTGAGGCAGAAGCGCTTGCTGTCGTTGCAACCGCAGCGGGTTTCGCCGAAACCGCTGGAGAAGGCTTGGCGGCCGGAGGGTTTGCCGTCTGGTCCTGGCTGGTGACAATCGTACTATCCGGCGGCGGATTGGAAACACCCTGGTAGGGGTTCTGGCTTGATTGCTGCGCGAATATCGCGGGAGCCAGCAGCAGCGTGCCGGCAAATGCCATCAATGCGAGAGAATTTCCCGTCTTCTTCATACATGACTCCATGCGCTGTCCGCTATGCAATTAGACCCGGGAAATGCGAAACAGTCGCGTCTTCAACAAGATTAGACGAATCAAATTGGCGTGCCCATATCGTGTTGAGCGCAGCGAACCAGAACAGACAACAGACAGCAGCGGTGATTCGGTCAGCTATGGTCCGGTTCTTAGCTGCTTTCCCGCCTGCAGAAACACCCGCGTCTTTGTTATCCTTTTCAAGAACATTCGTCGAAGATTTTCCTCAGGAAAGGTTATTTCATTGCATGTCGGGCTTTGTAGATACCATAGGCGGCTATGCCGGTGAGCCGATCCGTGTGGACCGACGCCCCAAACTTAAAGACCGGTTAAGACACCAGATTTCGAGGGACGAAATGACAGAGATTGCAGCAATTCATGCGCGCGAAATTCTTGATTCGCGCGGAAACCCTACAGTCGAAGCCGATGTGGTGCTTGCCGATGGCTCAGTGGGCCGGGCCGCGGTGCCGAGCGGTGCTTCGACCGGAGAGCACGAAGCCGTTGAGCTGCGCGACGGCGACAAGGGCCACTATCTGGGCAAGGGAGTGTTGCAGGCGGTTGAGAATGTGGAGAGCATTCTCGCTCCTGAACTGACAGGCATGGACGCGACCAACCAGCGCCTGCTCGATGCAACCATGATTTCGCTTGATGGCACGCCCAACAAGGGCCGACTGGGTGCGAATGCAATCCTCGCAGTGTCGATGGCTGCGGCGCGCGCTTCGGCAAGTGCGCTCAAAGTGCCGTTATACCGCTATCTTGGCGGCGTAAATGCTTCCATCCTTCCCACGCCGATGATGAACATCCTGAACGGCGGTGCCCATGCCGACAACAATGTGGATTTTCAGGAATTCATGGTGATGCCTGTTGGCGCCGAGCGCTTCGCGGACGCGCTGCGCTGTGGCGCAGAGATTTTTCACACTCTGAAGGGCGTCCTCAAGAAAAAGGGCTACAACACGGCTGTCGGTGACGAGGGCGGCTTTGCGCCTTCACTCAAGTCAAACACTGAAGCGATTGAAGTCATTCTTGAAGCCATCGAACTTGCTGGATACAAAGCCGGTGAAGACGTCGCCATCGCACTCGATCCTGCATCGAGCGAGTTCTATGACAAAGAATCAGGCAAGTACGTCTTCAAGAAATCCGACAAGAGCCAGAAGAGCAGCGAAGAAATGGCGCGCTTCTGGGAGAGCTGGACTCGCCAATATCCCATCGTCTCCATTGAAGACGGGCTGGCTGAAGACGATTGGCAGGGCTGGAAGTACCTCACGGACCTGGTCGGCGACCATGTGCAGCTTGTTGGCGACGACCTGTTTGTAACCAACACGGAACGCCTGCAGCGCGGAATCGAAGAAGGCATAGCAAATTCGATTCTGATCAAGGTCAACCAGATCGGTACTATCAGCGAAACGCTGGAAGCCATCGCCCTTGGCCGTCGCTATGGCTATACGTCAATCATTTCTCACCGCAGCGGCGAGACGGAAGACACCTTCATTGCCGACCTGGCTGTCGGAACTGGCGTCGGTCAGATTAAAACCGGTTCGGCTTCGCGCACCGACCGCATTGCAAAGTACAACCAGCTTCTTCGCATCGAAGAGGAATTAGGCCAGGCGGCTGAATTCCTGGGCCTCGAAGCGGTAAACTTTGGCGAGTAAGTAAATCGGTGGCGCGCGGACAGAAATGATCCGCGCGTTTTGCTTTTTCATCCATCTCAGGAGTATTTATGCGAATCATTCGAATAGCGGCCTGCATTTTGACGTTGTCAGTTTCGGCGCTGGCGCAGCAGCCATCCACGTCGACAACGCCAAAGCCGGCTGTGCCCACAAGCCAAACTTCATCTGCTCCATCCGAGCCGGCTATCAAGCCACCATCGAATCCGATTACGTCCGCGCAGATCAAGGAAATGCAACAACTTACGGGCGCCGAGGCAATGAAGAAGCGCATCGTGTCACTAGCCTTGCAGTCTTACCGCAGCCAGTTCCCGCCATACGTGCCGCCGGATGTGATCGATGACTTGGACAAAAGCCTTGAGAATGCCGATCTTGAATCACACGCCGCAGAAATCTATCCCAAGTACATCTCCACCGAGGATGCGACACAGATCATTGCTTTTTATAAGTCACCGGCAGGCCAGCGCATGATTGCCGCCCAACCGTACATGGCGTCGGAATTACAACGCTCTGCGATTCAGATCGCGCAGCAGACGGCGCGGGACGTAATGATGCGCCACAAAGACGAAATTGAGGCGGCGCAGAAGAAATACATCGAAGAGCAACAGCAAAAGAAGCCTTCGCTCACTACGCCTGAACCAACTAAGCCTTCCACAGACACGCCGCAGAAGCAGTAGTAGAGCAATACAGGGAGAACAAGTTGTCGATTCAAAAAAGGCCGCTGATCCTTACGATTCTGGATGGATGGGGTTATCGCCCTCAGGTTGAAAATAATGCCATTGCCCTGGCGCGCAAGCCCACCTATGACAAGCTGCTGGCCGAATACCCGAGCACATTGCTTCATGCCTCAGATCATTTCGTCGGCCTGCCTGACGGACAGATGGGCAACAGCGAAGTAGGTCATCTCAACATCGGCGCGGGTCGCATCGTTCAGATGGACATCACACGCATCGACCAGTTGATCGCCAGCGGCCATTTCTTCACGCATCCCGTGATTGCTGATGCCATGAAGAGAGCGCGTGAAGGCAACCGCCAGTTGCATCTCTTTGGACTGCTCTCAGATGGCGGCGTGCATTCGCACCAGGAGCATCTTTACGCGCTGCTTAAGGCCGCCAAACAGCACGGTGTGGAGCGGGTCCTTGTGCACGCATTCATGGATGGGCGCGACACCCTGCCCACCAGTGGCGCGGGCTATCTGGCCGCGCTTGTGCAGAAGATGCGCGAATACGGAGTCGGCAAAATTGCATCAGTTTCCGGTCGTTACTATGCCATGGACCGCGATCGCAGATGGGAGCGCGAAAAGAAGGCATTCGATGCGATGGTGCAAGGCCGCGCCGAAGGTGGCGCGCACCGCGACCCAATCGCGCGCATTAAGGAGTCCTACAACAACGGCGTTACCGACGAGTTCATAGTGCCGTTCGTGGTTGTAGATGAGCATGGCCATCCCAACGGAATTATCCGCGACGAGGATGTCTGCATCATGTTTAACTTCCGCGCCGACCGTGCGCGGCAGATTACCCGCGTTCTGGCACGCAACAGCAATTTCACTAAAGAAGGCGGAAGGGAACTCATCAATGCCGCCGAACTGGACGAAACTATTCCACGAAGCGAAGTTCCGAAGAATCTGCACTATGTCTGCATGACGCAGTATGACAAGAACTTCACACTGCCGATGGTCATTCTGCCGGAATCTATGGAGAACCTTCTGGCAAACATGCTGGCGCAGGCAAATCTGAGGAACCTCCGCGTTGCCGAAACCGAGAAATACGCACACGTCACATACTTCTTTAATGGTGGAATTGAAACGCCCTTTTCCGGAGAAGACCGCGTGCTCGTGCCGTCACAGAAAGTGGCTACCTATGATCTCGCGCCTGAAATGAGCGCGGCGGGTATTGCCGACGCCGTCGTGAAAGCCGTCGAAGATACTGCCTTCGATCTTGTGGTCGTGAACTTTGCCAACGCTGACATGGTTGGCCATTCCGGCAAACTGGAGCCAACAATTAAAGGCGTGGAAACAGTCGATGCCTGCCTCGGACGCATTTATCAATCCATCCGCCAGAGAGGTGGATCATTGCTCATCACTGCCGATCACGGCAATGCGGAGATGATGGTTGATTCGGTATCCGGAGGCCCTCATACCGCGCACACGACCAACCCCGTGCCATTCATATTGGTGAGTGACGATGCCGGGAACTACTCGCTGAGGCCCAACAGCTCATTGCGTGACATCTCGCCGACACTCCTCGGAATCCTCGGTATCGATCAGCCAAAACAGATGACTGGGGGCGATCTACGACGGCCCATCAACAAGTTGGTTGGCTGAAGAAAAAAGCCCTCATCTAGGATGAGGGCTTAAGTATTCCGAACTCTTTAAAAAACTTTCTGCGCGTGCGGATACCATGTGATCTGCGCTGCAACCGTCGTATCATTCTGGACCCCGCTTTTATAGACGGGTGCTACCCAGCGCTCATGTTGAAACCATCCGTTGATCTCAATGTCTTTGTGGACGCGTTTAACGATATTGAATTGATAGTCGTTCTGGGTCGTTCCACCGGGTAGGAATCCTTTTGAGATCACGTCTCCCTGTGAGTTTACAATGGCTTGCGGTATCTTCATCGTTCGATAGCTGAACTGTATCTGCTCCTGAGGCGACAGGTGCCATGTGAGAAAAGCCTGCCCGCCAGTGGATTGACGGCCAAGCCAACTACCCATAATGAATCCCTTGTTTGTATACCCCTGTTTTTGAATTGTTTCGTTATAAAGGAAATTAGGTCCTCCAGTGCTCACGGTGTCTGTCGTCCCGCCTTCTACTCTTAGATCCAGCTTTTCCAGCCCCGGAAAATGAGATAGATAAATTCCCGGCATGTAAGCCGAACGCCGTGGAGCGCTGGGTGGGCTTAGATCGTCATGCACAAGCGAATCAGTATAGAGAGTGAGCCACTTGCGCAGAAATGGCAGACGATAAGAGAAGTCAAATGTGGCAAAGCGGGCGCCGGGGTCATCACGCGAATTTTTTTCCGCGAAAGATACGTTTGTCACGCTGAAGAAGCTCTTCAGGAAACTGTGGATCGTAATCGGAACGTGTCCCTTACCACCCCAAATAACAGTTCGCTCAAATCCAAACTCAAGATTTTCTGTTGGTTTAAAGCTGATCTTCTCCGCGTGTATCCAGGGCGAATTCGGATAGCTATGTCCCTTCAGGCTGCCGACAAAAAAATCGTAACGGAATGGACCAGTCAGGCGTGACAGCCAGGGAATGCGCAAGGGTTCAGTGCGATCGATCTGAAATGCATAAATATTCTCCGCGTTGTTGCTAAATGCAAAACTGGCACTCTGGTTTGGTCCCCACCAATGATCGCTCTTACCAAATGAAATTTCGTGATTCAGAATGTTGTACGAGAGATATGCCTCTCTGACGCTGAAAGTATTGGTCGTTGGGATTGGTCCGAGCGGAATCGTATCCTGCTTAGGGTTCGATGCGACTGGGATTCCCTGATCTAAATTAGAGAGAAACGCGAACAATGCCGGTGAGTAACCCGTGGCGCTGGGCGCATGTTGATACTCGCCACGGAAGTATAGCGCAAAGCGGCCCAGTGTACTGTATGCACTCGCGCCTGTGTAGTTGTTAAAGCCCTCCTGGGAGGGACGCCCATAGTCATTAACAACAGTCTGCCCTAAGTGATAACTGTCAACGAGCGGGGTTCCGCTAATGCCGCGTAGTTGCGTGTAGGCGCTCTCAAATTCAGCGCGCGCAGTGCGCTGGCCAAAATTGTTCTCAAGTCCCGGAGCGACCTCGTGCAGGACCCTGAGATAGATTTCGCGCGCCTCGTCGTTATTTGTGTCGGCGTCGATCTTGTCTGCCGTTCGTTGCAGCATGTGCAGCACGCTCAGGCGCGTCCACGGGCGTAATCCAAGAAATGCGGTATCAAGATAGCCCAGCCCTTGCAGTCGAACCAGCGCCGGATACACCCAGTTGTCTAGCGGAATATACGGCGATCCAACAGTGCTGATGTACGTTATTGGCGAAGCAGGGGTGTAGTTGGGTGGAATGGGCTGCTGCGGAGTTCCGCCGTCGGCACTCGTGTCCGTAGTGGCGGGCTGGATCAGATTTTCCTGAGCGAATGTGGATTGCAGCGGAAAGCCAAGCGCTGCCAAAAAACAGATCAAGGAAACAAATTTCACTCGCACCTCGAATGACAGGGGTTCGGATTCTCAGTTTGCAGCAAAGTACTGCGAAAAGTGCCATCAATGTAACGACGTTCCCTTAAGGCTAGATGAATGAACCAGCCGTGACAAGCGGCCCAATTCTGCTCTTGGCTGTAAGACAGAGAACCCATGTCAGGTTCACAGAGGGCAATGAAACTGGGTTATTTTCCAGATGTTCTTCGGCATCTGGCTTTTTGCAGGCGGCCTAAACAGAATTTCATTCTACACAATGCAAACTTGCAAAGATTCCTGCTGAATTTTTCGGGAACCCGAAGCCTTTCTTGACGCCGCTATTGCTTTCTCAAACTCGCGGATCGTCCTCAGTTTCAGCTCATCCGTAAACAGGCCCTTCCTGGACAGATACCGCTCCATTTTGAGAATCGGATCATTCTTTGCAGGTGCTCCATTCCTGGAACAGCCGCTGTGGGCAATCATGCTTGGCCCGCCTCCTTGCCGCGCGCGCACTAAGCACTCATGCGCAACCCGGTAAACTGCGACAACGTCATTGCCGTCTACCGGAATCAGGGGAAAGCCATACGCGTATGCCTGCATCGCATCCGGCAGCGGTCCGCCATACAGATAGAGAATCGGCAGTTTGTGTTCCCCGGCGAATCGCAAAGCCTCGCGACCGCCATCGTATCTTTCCGGGCTGTCTGATAGAAATGCAACCGTGACGCTCTCCTTGTTCTCCACGCTGCGCGCATAGGCAATGCCAGTCGCAAGAGCGCACTCCGCCTGCGATTTATTTAGCTTCTGTGCAGCAGAATGCGAATCCAGGACCGATTGCAGCGCGGTTCCCCTTAGAAAAGAAGGGATGACCGTACTGGGGAAAGCCACAATCGCGTCGTGAAGTTGAAGGTCGATGGCAGCGGCTGTGGCAACCGCCTCTCTCCCTTTCCAGGATGAAACGCCGCTGAACTTGCGCACATGCGATTCGAGAATGCGGCATTTGAGCATCGTCGTGTAAAGCTGTCGCAATTTGTCGCTGCTGATGATAGACGGCGCGCCATCCACTGATTTTTCCAGCATATCTCCGGCCAATTGTAGCTCACCCAAAATCTTCAGATTCGGCTCTCCCGATCCGGCAAGGTTTTCAACAGAATTGTGAATAAGCCTGTGTAAGACCCGTTCTGAAAGCGCAGAAACTAAGGAATGACGCGGCCTTTAGCTCTCTGCACTCTTTCTGTTGCAGTGCAGCCAATCCGCAACAAAACACTTCATGCAGTCCGTCTCAAGTCGAGTAGTCTGCGTTGATGCGCACATATTCTGCCGTCAGGTCTGTGGTCCAGAATTGGCAGTGACCGTCGCCGATGCCCAGATCCATGCGTACAGTGAACTCTGGTAACTTGAGATATTCATGCGCCGCAGCTTCATCGAGATCCTGGACCCGTCCTCCGCTCCGGCATATTTCCTGTTCGCCGAACCAGATGCTTATTCGCTCCGGATCAATCTCCGCACCGGAGTAGCCGGCAGCTGCCATCAAACGGCCCCAGTTAGGATCGCAGCCTGCCCATGCCGTCTTCACCAGTGGTGAATGAGCAATTGCCTTTGCGACCTTGAGCGCATCGCGGTCTGAGGCAGCCCCTTCAATCTGCAACTCAACAACATGCGTAACGCCCTCTCCGTCCGCCACGATTTGTTTGGCGAGAGATGTACAGACCTTGGTGAGCGCCGCGACAAACTCTGCGTTGTCAGATTCAATCCTTATGCCGCTTGCGCCTGATGCCAGCAGCAGGACGGTGTCGTTGGTTGAGGTGTCGCCGTCAATCGAGATGCGATTGAAGCTGACTTCAATGCTCTGCCTCAGCAATACGTCCAGGTCCGCTGGCTCAATCGCGGCATCCATAAACAGGTACACCAGCATCGTGGCGTGAGGCACAAGCTGCGGATGGATCATGCCTGCGCCTTTGCATACGCCCGCAATGCGCACCGCCTTGCCATTAACGCTCAGGGATGCGTATGCGGTCTTCGGCCGCGTGTCCGTCGTCATGATGGCGCGCGCAAACTGCGCGAAGTTCTCTGCGGCGGCTCCAAGTTTGGCCGCAATTTCCGGCATAGCCGCAATCAGCTTTTCCGCAGGCAGAAGCACGCCGATAATTCCAGTTGAAGAAGGGAAGATCTCGTGCCCTTCGCACTCGAACGTCTTCGCTGCAGCGGCGCAAACCTGCTCACAGGCATCGATACCGATCTGTCCGGTCGCGCAGTTTGCATTGCCCGCATTCACCGCAACCACGCGCATGTGTCCAGCACTGCGGTCAAGATGCCTGCGGTCCACGATGACCGGCGCGGCAACTACGCGATTGCTGGTAAACATGGCGGCAGCGCTGGTCGCGGCGTCCGCAACGGCAACAGCAAAATCAGCGTTGCCGCTTGGCTTGATGCCTGCCTTCACGGCAGCAAAGCGAAAGCCGAGAGGCAGAGCTTCATCAGGGATGAGGGCTGAATCATTCATTGTAGGTCTGTACTCTAATCAAGATACCAATTCAGGAAGGACAAAGATTGGCCATCAAACAACCTGAAGAATTTTTGCGCATGAAGCAAGTCAGCGTGGCCCGTGGCGAAGCGGTCGTTCTGCATGACATCAACCTCTCGATTGCGACCGGAGAGCACGTCGCTATCCTCGGCCCCAATGGCTGCGGCAAGTCCACGCTCATCAAGACCATCACCTGCGAGTGCTATCCCATCCATACCTCGGAAATGCAGTGCCGTCTGTTGGGCCGCGAGCGCTGGGATGTTTCGCAGTTCCGTCAGCATCTCGGAGTCGTGTCCGCAGATCTGCCCGGCGAGCGCACGCCTGTCTCCAAAGGTCGTGACGTAGTCGTTGCCGGGTTCTTCTCCGCCTCCACCATCTGGCCCAATCTCCACATTACGGAAGAAATGCGTAAACGCGCCCAAGAGGCGATGGCGCTGATGGAGGCCACACATCTCGCCGACAAGCTCGTCGGTGAAATGTCTGCGGGCGAGCAGCGCCGCATCATGATCGCCCGCGCCCTCGTTCATAAGCCGGGAATGCTTTTACTTGATGAACCATCGAACGCCCTCGATCTCGCTGCCCAGCGCGAGCTAAGAGATGCTCTGCGCGTCGTCGCGCAGCAGGGGACTGGCATCATCATTGTCACCCATCATCTGGCCGACATTCTCCCCGAGATCGATCGCATCATCATGATGCGCTCTGGCCGCATCGTCGCCGACGGTCCTCGGCAGAAGCTGATCACGGTGGAGCAACTGCGCGAACTTTTTGGAGTGGAAGTAGCGCTCACTGAACGCGACGGCTATTGGCACAGTTGGTAGGTACACTATGAGCCTGAAAAGCAAAAGCTGTCATCCTGAGGCGAAGCCGAAGGATCTGTTTTCTTATCCCAAACTCGAAATGTCTCACTGCCTCGACTTGATTTCCTCAGCGCACAGTCTTATGGTCTGAAGTACACGGGAAAGGAGGTTGATCCAGCCAATGAAAAGTTCTGATGGTAGTAGTTGCACGATCCTACGTGAGGTGACTGAGGCTTAGAGCACCCTTTGCTCTAGTCCTGGCGACCGCAAACACATTCGCCGAGGCCCACTCAAAGATCGAAGGGTGCCTCAGGTCAATCTCAACAGTTCACCGCTATTGAAGGCCCGCTTTGCCGAATCTGGGAGCGGGCCTTCGTGCATTTTGGCCGATAGTCTTTGCAAGAGGGTCTATGACAGAGCACAAGGATGAAATTTTTGGCTGGTTTCAGGGTAAGAGCAAAATAATCGGCGATATTGTCTCGCCTATCTTCCAGAGCATGAATGGGATTGCCTCTCCGCTTACCCTCGCGACCCGCTTTACAATAAATCCATGGAACCCCTCGTCATCGCAGGTAAAGCTTTTCAATCGCGGCTCATCGTAGGCACGGGCAAATACAAGAACGGTCCGGAGACGCAGGCTGCCATAGAAGCCTCTGGCGCCGAGATGGTGACTGTGGCCGTGCGTCGCGTCAATCTAGACCGGTCCAAAGAATCCTTGCTCGATTTCATCGATCCGCAGCGCTACTTCCTGCTGCCCAATACCGCTGGATGCTATACGGCTGATGAAGCCATTCGTGCAGCGCGCCTGGGGCGCGAAGTCGGTTTATCAGACTGGGTGAAAATTGAAGTCATTGGCGATCAGGCAACGCTCTATCCAGATGTGCAAGCCACCCTCGAAGCCACTCGGACATTAGTAAAAGAAGGCTTTACCGTTCTTCCCTATACATCCGATGACATTGTCTTTGCGAAACGACTTATCGATGTCGGCGCTTCGGCAGTCATGCCTCTGGCCGCTCCCATCGGCAGCGGTCTCGGCATCCAGAACAGGGCCACGCTCCAAATCCTTCGCCAAATGATCACCGAGGTTCCGCTCATTGTCGATGCGGGTGTAGGCACTGCTTCCGATGCGGCTCTAGCCATGGAACTCGGCGCGGATGGTGTGCTCATGAATACCGCCATCGCCGCTGCGGGGAACCCAATCCTCATGGCTGAGGCGATGCAGCACGCTGTGCTCGCCGGACGACAGGCTTATGTAGCTGGCAGGATGGCACGCAAGTTATATGCAACCGCAAGTTCCCCACTAGAAGGCATTTCGCGGTAATGTTCAAGGCCTACTGTCCCCCCGCAGTTTTTCTCCTCTGCGTACCTTTGCGATTCTCTGCGTCCTTTGCGGTAAGGCTTACGCTAACCTTTGGCTCACCCTATGTTTCCAGACAAGCTATGAGATCTGGATCGACTGCGACTACGAATTCCCGTCCTCTAAAATTCACAAAATTCCAGATTGACAAACTGCAGCCGCGGTACTCTAATGCCCTAATCTAAGGAATGCCAAATTCCAGGGCCGAACCCAGGGTCTTGCGTCTTAGTTGCACCTCTTCAGAATTTCATCCGTTAATGCAAATTACAGCTTTAGCTGTTTTGGATCCATATCCGGAGGGTTTACTTATGGGACTCGAAAAGGAAGTTTTCCGTCTCGAAGAGTTTTTGCGCTTTAATCCAATCAACCCAGGCGATCCGGGGCCGGAAATATACCGCGTCGTTGCTTCGCTTCCGCAGGAAAGGCAACAGGCCGTTGTCTCGGTCATCAGTGAAGCGGTAGGCGCCATCGCCAACATCAAGGGAGCCGCATACGGCAAGATTGCCGGAATCATTGGCGGCAAAACACAGGGCGGAGTCTAAAGCGGTTCCTGTCTCTTATGCCTGATCTACTAAACGTGTGCTCCGACTTCGGGAACACGCTTGCGCGCCCGCGTGACACCACCCGCCCGGTAGTGTTGGTCGGCTTCAAGCGGCAGGGAAACCTCGGCCTCGGTTATCTGGCTTCCACGCTGCGGGCGCGCGGCTACCCGGTTGAGATTCTGGATTTCGAGGACCCATACGAAAAAATCCGGGACGCCGTTCTGCGCGCGCAACCCGTGCTTGTGGGCTTCTCACTGATCTTCCAGTTCTACATTTTCCGCTTTGAAGAACTGATGCGCCATCTGCGCGCCGACGGCGTCAGCGCGCACTTCACTATGGGCGGCCATTTCCCCAGCCTCAGCCATGAGCACGCGCTGGAGCTCGCTCCGCAGCTGGACAGCGTTGTCCGTTTTGAAGGCGAATTGACTCTGCTCGAACTTGTCGATTGTCTCACCACAGGACAGGACTGGCGCTCAATTCAGGGCATTGCCTACCGCCAGAGCAATTACATCGTGGCGACGCCGATGCGTGCTCTTGTTCATGATCTCGACGAGCTGCCTTATCCCGACCGCGCCATCCAGCCGCACATCATTCTCGGGCGTCCCGTTATGCAGATGCTTGCCAGCCGCGGCTGCGCGCGCACGTGCTCCTTCTGCTCCATCCACATGTTCTATCGCAGCGCTCCAGGAAAAGTTGTGAGGACGCGAAGGCCCGCCGAAATCGCCTGCGAGATGAAAATGCTGCACGAAGAGCGTGGCATCAGCCTCTTCTTGTTTCAGGATGATGATTTCCCGGTATTCGGTCCTGCATGGCATCGCTGGACGCGCGAATTTCTCGCCGAGCTTTACCGCCAGGATCTCCCGGGCCGCATTCTCTGGAAGATTAATGCCCGTGCCGACGCCATCGACCCCGAACTCTTCGCCGAGATGCGCGATGCAGGCATGTATCTGGTCTATATGGGCCTCGAATCCGGCAGCGAAGAAGGGTTAGTAACCCTCAACAAGTCCATTACTGTCCAGCAGAACATCCGCGCCGTCGATTCCCTGAAAAAACTGGGCATTCTCTTTGATTTTGGTTTCATGCTGCTCGATCCCTCGAGCACCTTCGAATCCATTCTCGAAAACGTCGCCTTCCTGCGCCGCATTGTCGGAGACGGCTATATGGCCGCCGAGTTCTGCCGCATGATTCCTTATGACGGCACGCCCATCAAAGACCAGTTGGCGCAGCAGGGACGCCTTCGCGGAGACATCTGCCACCCCGACTACGATTTTCTTGACCCGCACCTCTATGACTTTTATGTAGCCGTCAACGAGATGCTGAATATTACCGGATGGATCCACGGCCTGCAGGCGCTGTCGCCACAGTTAAAATACGCCTGGTCAGAATTTGCCGTAATCGAGCGCCTGTTTCCATCGGTGCCCGACGTTCAGGCGTATAAACAAACGCTTAGGCGCATCACCCGACAGAGCAACGAAGTATTGTTTGAAGTCGTCGAAGACCTAGTCTATGCGTTTATCGAAGACCGCAAGCCGAAATATTCCCAGGATGCACTTCGTGAAGAATGCCGCGTCTTCGTCGAAAACCTGCTCGATGCTCGCAACGAATACGTCCTGCGGAACAGAAGCTATTTCCTGAAAGACTTGGGCGTCGAAGTGCCGCAGCCCGCCTGATCTAGTTTCCTATTTCGCTTATATAAAAAAACGCTGTCATCCTGAGCGTAGCGAAGGATCTGTTTTTCGGGTAGAAGAGCGGGGCTTCAGCCCCGCGTCAGAGGTATAAAAATCAAGGGCTTTAGCCCCGGACTTTTATCCGGCTTGAACGCAATACTCTTCCGCACTCCCACCGCACCAATAGCAACACTGTTCTCTCTCACCCTCATCAGCTAAACTCATCCTCGATGCGAGTTTTCGGCATTGACTGCGGAACCGAGTGTACCGGCTACGGCATCGTCGAGTGGGACGACGCCTGCCGCGAGCCGCATCTGGTCTCGCTCGGATGCGGTGGCATCCGCCTTCCAAAGAGAGAGTCGCTGCCGCATCGTCTCGCTCTGCTCTACGCGGAGTTGAGCACGCTCCTCACTGCCTATCAGCCCGATATTGTCGCCGTTGAGGAAGTTTTTTATTCTGTGAACGCCAAGTCGGCGCTCAAACTTGGTCAGGTTCGCGGAGTGGCCCTGCTTGCAGCCGCGAATGCCAATCTTTCTGTAGCCGAATACGCACCCCTCACCATCAAATCCACCGTAGTCGGTTACGGATTAGCGCAAAAGGAGCAGGTGCAATTCATGGTCACGCGATTGTTGCAACTCGACGTCACGCCTGAGCCGGCCGACGCCGCCGATGCCCTCGCCATTGCCATTTGCCATGTTCACACTTCCCAAACCCTCACACTGCAAAGGGCCGGTCGTTAAAACGATGAAGAAAATCTTGACCGCATGGATCTATTTAGCCTTTGGAAGTGTGACAGCTATAGCGCAGCAACCCACGACCGCGCACATCCGGTTTATCTTTGAGAACCCTCAACTCCAGCCAGCCAGCTATGTGCTCGACATCAATGAAGACGGCACCGGTCATTTCCAGTCCAAGCCGGGAAGCGCTACCTTTGCAGATTCGGAAGGCATCGCCCCTCAACCAGTGACTGCTGACATCAAAATTGACGAGCCATTGCGGGGTAGGCTCTTCAAGATCGCGCGCTCCCATAATTACTTCAACGTGGCTTGCGAGAGCACAAAGTCCAAAGTCGCTTTCACCGGTAAGAAGGCGCTGCAATACACCGGTCCGGATGGCAAAGGATCCTGCACGTTTAACTGGTCCAAGGATCAGGAATTGATGAAGATCGCCGATGACCTGATTGCGGTTGCATTCACCTTGGAAGAAGGCCGTCGCCTTACTGTAGAGCATGAGCACAACCGCCTTGGCCTTGACGCGGAACTGGAGCAACTTCAGGATGCGGTGAAAGCAGGCCGGGCTCAGCAGATCCAGAACATTGCACCGCAGTTGCAGGCCATTGCCGCGGACGACAGCATCCTTGCGCGGGCCCGCCTCAGGGCGCGTCAGCTTCTCGAAAGCGAGGGCAAATCCGGCTGAAATTATTGCAACTTTATGGTTTTGGCTACGTCCAAGTTGAGTTACGACGAGGTCAAAAAGATAGAGACCTCGGCATGTTTTCAGTGTTCTAATAGAGCGGGGAAATTGAAGGGGCCCGGAAGGAGATGTCGCATGCGGCACTCGGAAGACTCTCAATCAACAGGCTGGTCTCGAACCGGCTTTGTTTTTCAATTGCTGCTCGCAGCAGCTATCACATCGTTCGCATATGCGCAGGACATGAACAATGTTCGCGCCGTTCGCATCAGTGACGTCGAAGGTACAGTCCAAATACTCGACAACAACGGCGTTGTCTTCGGCCAGGCGCACTCCAATATGCCGGTGACCGAGGATATGCACCTGAAGACAGGGAGCGATGGCCGCGCTGAGGTGCAGTTTGAAGATGGCAGCGTTGCTCGGATTACGCCGAATAGCGCGATGAATTTCGACCATCTGCAGCGCACCAGTGAGGGCAGCACGGTTACCCAGGTTGAGGCCGCCGGAGGCCTTACCTACTATGAGTTCAACAACCGCGGCGGAAAGTATGCCGTCCGCATCGGTCCTTATACAGTTTCAGCCACCAAGAGCAGCATTTTTCGCGTTGCGCTTGACCAGAACCCGGCGCAGATCGCCGTCATGAAGGGAGAAGTCCACATCGACACCGGCAACGATGGTGGACTCGATGCGCATACCAGCGAAACCGCCTCGCTCGACATGAAAGACACGACGAGCTATGACGTGGCGCAGAGCATTGCTGCGGATTCCTGGGATCAGTGGAACTCAGACCGCGACCAACATCTGGCGCAACTCGGCGCGCGGGCAACGATGGCTCGTGCCATGGGCGGAAATCCGGATGACCCTGCCTGGAACGATCTCGATGCTTATGGCAACTGGTATGACATGCCCGGCTACGGCTACGGCTGGATGCCCGCTGGCATGGGCATGGGATTCGATCCGTTCGGTTCGGGCTATTGGGGCTACTATCCAGCTTACGGCGGCTACAGCTGGATCTCGGCTTATCAGTGGGGCTGGCTGCCCTATCATTGCGGCGCCTGGAACTGGTTTAACAACACTGGCTGGATGTGGTTCCCCGGTAACTGTGGCTGGGGCGCATACGGAAATGGCTGGTATCCGGTTACCACCGTCTGGAATATGCCGCCAAACTACGTCGTGCCAAAACGTCCTATTACACCTGTGCGCGGGCCAGTTCATATGCCTCCACAGCAAGCATTGATCGCTGTTGGTCACGCCCCTACGCCAGGCACAATCAAGCCCTGGACTGCTGGTGGTGAGAAACCGGTTGCAACTCCGATTAGGTTTGATGGCAAAACACTTCAGCCGATTGAGACCTCGGTTCATCCACGAATGTCGGGTCCTTTGGGAGAGAGCTTCAGTGTAGCGTCCGGCTATGTTCCTCCGGCTCAGACAGGTTTCCGCTCAGGAGCATTGCCGAATGAGGGCTTGCGCGCTACCTACCCCTCAGGTTCAGGGATTCCAGCTGCTGGTGGAGCGCCGCGCAATACCATCGCGCCTTCCATGCCGAGAAGCACAATGGCTCCGCCGCCTTCCTATCACCCCGCTCCCAGCAGCGGGATGGGCGGTGGCTCACCCCACTATTCGGCTCCGTCAGCGCCGTCTTATTCATCCGGCGCTCGAATGTCCGCGCCGGCAGCGTCTGCTCCGGCCCCGTCCGCTCCATCAGGTGGCGCAAGACCGCACTGAAATTGATCGATATCCAAAAGGCTGCCATGCATGTTTTTGGCAGCCTTTTCTATTGCATTTTAAGTCGCCTTTAGGTAGAAGCACCGGGCTTTAGCCCGGTGAATAGCCATCCTCGACAAAAGAGGCTTTAGCCTTGGGTCAGCCCTCGATACAACCCCGCCATAACTTCCAGCGAGACCGCCTCGGCCCGCGCCTGTCCCGAAATTCCAGAAGCTTCAACCACCCGAGCAATTCCGGGCGCATCAAACCCCGCAGCCCGCAAATTGTTCACCAGCGTCTTGCGTTTCTGCGCGAAGCATTGCCGCAGAAACGCGATAAATCCGTCGGCATCAACCCCAAGTTCCGAAAAGCGTGTCGCAAACGTAAGCCTCAGCACGCTCGAATAGACTTTCGGGGGCGGCGCAAATGCGCCCGGCGGAAGCGTCATCAGCTTTTCCACCTGGGCATAGAGCTGCGTTGTGGCCGAAAGCAGCCCATAATCACGTGATCCAGGCGCTGCTGCAACGCGATCGGCCACTTCGCGCTGCATCATCAACACCGCCCGCGAAATCACATTGTGATAACGAAACAAGTGCAACAGGATGTCCGACGTGATGTAGTAGGGAAGGTTTCCAATCACCAGCAGCTTCTCATCGCTGTCACGAAGAGAAGCCAGATCGAAGATCAGGATGTCTTGCTCAATCACCTCAACCTGTGAGCCGGCAAATCTTCGCTTCAGGTTCGCTGCCAGTGCGCGATCCAGTTCCACCGCAATCAACCTGTGAGCCTTCTGCGCCAGCAGTTCGGTAATTGCCGCGTTGCCCGGTCCGATTTCCACCACCGTCTTCTCAGAGATGTCGCCCAGTGCCTCAACAATGCGGCTGCTGGCACTCCGGTCGGTAAGAAAGTTCTGCCCTAATTTTGGTTTCTGCGACATCTTATATAAGTTGTTAATCGGAACAGGCTTACACTATTCAATGCACCACATATAGAAGCAAAAGCCATTTCATCATCCGAGCAATCAGGGAGCAATTCACATGCACGTTGCTTGCGTTGCGCCAGAATGCGTGCCTTTTGTAAAAACCGGCGGACTTGCCGATGTCATAGGATCACTTCCGCGAGAAATTGCCAGTCGGGGTCACAAGGTCACAGTGTATCTGCCATTCTACCGGCAGGTGCAGAGCCACTTTCCCCAGAAAAAGATCGCTCTCCAGAGCATCACCGTTCCATTTCAGTATTACAACCGCTTTGTAGCTGTAATCGATGGCGGGAAGCGCGACGGCGTGCAATTTTACTTTATCGATTCCCCGGAGTTGTTTGACCGCGAGGGCGTTTACGGCACTCAGGCCGGCGAATATCTCGACAACTGGGAGCGTTTTGGCCTTTTCTGCCGCGCCGTATTGGAAGCAAGCAAACAGCTTGGCGTGCCCGACATCTTCCATCTGCACGATTGGCAAACGGCAATGCTTCCGGTCTTTTTACGCAGCATTTATTATTTTGACCCGATGCTGCGCAATGTGGGTACGGTTCTCACCATCCACAATGCCGGCTACCAGGGCTGGTTCCCGCCACAGACCACCGAGCGCCTGCTTCTTCCCTGGGACATCTTCACCATGGACCGCCTGGAACACTACAACACCTTCAACTTCCTGAAGGGCGGCGCCGTCTATTCCGATGCGCTGACCACCGTCAGCCACAAATACGCTGAGGAAATCCAGACTGCGGAATTCGGGAACGGCCTTGACGGTGTTTTCCGCAAACGCGCCGCTGACCTCCACGGCATCCTGAACGGTGTGGACTACTCCAAATGGGACCCTGTTACAGACGGCAAAATAGCCGCGCATTATTCGGCAAAAGACCTCGACGGAAAAGCCGCCTGCAGGCTTGATCTGCTGCACGCTTTTGGGGCTGGCCACATCAAAGAAGAGACAGCCGTACTTGGCATCGTCTCTCGCATGGCCACGCAGAAAGGCTTTGACCTCACCGCCCAGATCATCGAGCGACTCACATTTGAGGACATCTTCCTCGTCGTCCTGGGCACGGGCGAGTCCTACTATGAAAACCTCTTCCGTTCACTGCATGAAAGATTCCCGGAAAAGGTTTCTGTCCGAATCACCTACGATGAGACGCTTGCGCACAAGGTGCACGCCGGGTCCGACATCTACCTTATGCCATCGCGCTATGAGCCCTGCGGCTTGAACCAGATCTACAGCCTCAAGTACGGATCGGTGCCTGTAGTTCACGCGACCGGCGGCCTCGACGACACCGTAGAAGAATGGAATCCCGAATCACGCACCGGGACCGGCTTCAAGTTCCGTACCTATTATGCAGACGAATATCTGAACGCCGTTCAGCGCGCACTCGCCGTATTCCAGGACAAGGACACCTGGCATACGCTTATACGCAACGGCATGGGGCTGGATTACTCCTGGGCTAAACCCAGCGAGGAGTACATCAAGTTATACAAGGAAGTGGCGCAGAGAAGAAGCTAGTGTGCTGTTCCGAAAATTCACTAGACGTGCGCTGCCGAACCAGTTTTATAGGTGCTGTCATCCTGACGCTGAGTGGAATGAAGGGGAAGGATCTGCTTTTCATGACGTTTATTCCGCGCGCAGAATCTCCGTGGGGTCGGTGCGCAATGCGCGAAGCACGGCCGGGAGTGTGGCAACGAGCGCGGTCAGCAGAATGGCGCACGCCGGCAAAGCGATCATGCCCGCATCGGTTGCTTTGACCTGGTAGAAGAGCGACTCGACATAGCGCGCCGCGCCGAATCCAAGCGCGACACCCGTACAGCCTCCGAGCGCGATCATCAAAAAGACATCGAGTGTGACGACGCGCACTATGCTCGCACGAGGCGAGCCCATCGCCATGCGGATACCGATCTCGCGGCGGCGCTGGAGAACCGAGTAGTTGAGGACAGCATAGAGTCCGATGCCCGCGAGGAGCAACGCCACGGCGGCAAAGAAGGCGGCGAGCATGGCGATCAGGCGCTCGCGAACGGTCTGGTCGCGGACCAGTTCGAGCTGCGTGGTGACGTTTGAGACGCGAAGTCCGTTGTGGCGCTGTGCGATGAGCTGGCGGAGGGAATCGGTGAGAGCGAGGGGGTTCCGGGTATCGGTGTGAATGACGAAGGTGGCGAAGTCGACGGTCTTGGGGACGGATTTGTCGTCGACTTCGTTGAAGGGGACGTAGAAGACAGCAAGATTGGGCTCGCGCAGGTCGTGGTCAGGGACATCGGGGGTGACGCCAACGATTGTATTAAGAGGTTGATTGGCGCCACGTGAAAAGGTGCGTCCGATGGGGTCCTGGCCGGGGAAGTAGGTCTTGACGAAGGTTTCGCTGACGATGGCGGCTCCCGGCGAGGTGTCTTGAGGGCCAAAGTCGCGGCCGGAATCGAGAGGGATCTTCATCGTCGGGAGCCAGCCGGGGGAAATGTTCAGGAAAAAGGCAGGAGTCGGACTGGGAGGCGCGCCATTGATGGAGATGTCGCTGTTTATCCTGATGCGCCCAAGAAGGGGCCAGCCGGAGATAGCGACCGAGTCGACGCCCGGGGCGGCACGGAGGGCCTCGGCAGTTTGATTCCAGACGACCGAGGTCTGGCCTTTTCCGGCAACCGTTTCAAGCAGGAGCAGGCGGTCAGTGGAGAAACCAAGGGGGCGGTTCTGCAGGCGCTGAAAGGAGGCGACGAAGAGTGAAGAAAGAAAGAGAGTGAGGAAGCAGAAAGCAACCTGAAGAGCAATAGCTCCGCGCATAAGGCGTCGCGGCGAGTACGGATCTTCACCACCTTTGAGCGCGGCAACGGGCCGGACGGCAGAGGCACGTAAAGCAGGAAGCAAACCAAGCAATAGAACAACGAGAATAATCAGCCCGAAGCCGAAGAGAAGTACACGCCAGTCGGCGGAAAGGGCGAGGCGCGCAGGGTTGTCGGGCGGATTGATGAGGCCGAGCACAAAAGGCGCCGACCACGCCGCAAAGAGTGCGCCGAGGACGGAAGCCAGGAGCGCGAGCAGCGCGCTCTGGGCCAGGATGAGCTGCACGAGGCGACGACGGCCGGCGCCGATCGAAATCCTCAGAGCCATCTCTTGGGCGCGGGCTGCGGCCTGGGCGGTCATCATGTTACCGACATTGACGCAGGCGATGAACAGAACGAGAGCGGCCAGGAGGCCGAGGACGACAAGTAACCGGCGATATTCCTTCTGGAGCGCGGAGATGCCGGCGCCAGCCGAATAGAAGACAAGTTTCTGATTGAGATAGCGGTCGATGTCCGCCTGGGTCTCGCCACGGAAGCATGTGGAACACGCGCTTCCGAAGGTGTGATTGACGGCGGAGAGGTGCTGCCGCAGCGGCTCGAGGGCGGTAGTCGGGTTGACGCCGGGCTTCAACATCAGGAAGACGCGGTGCCAGTCGGCCCTGTCCTGAGCGGCCAAGGTGTTCATGCTGAGGGGCAGAAAGATGTCGGTGACAGTTCCTTTTTCGACTCCGGTGAAATCCCGCGGACCCACGCCGATGATCTGGAAGTTTTGGTCGCCGATATGGAGCAAGCGGCCGAGGACGTGAGGATCACGGCCGAAGCGGTGATTCCAGTAGTCCCAGGAGAGGACCGCATAGGGAGCGGCGCCGGGGGCGCGGTCATCGGCGGCGACGAACAGGCGGCCGAGCGCAGGCTCAAGGCCGAAAAGCGGGAACATGTTACCGGAGACATAAACAACGTGGGCCTTCTCCACGTCGTCGTCGGTGGACCAGGTGATGTCCATGCGGTCGGCCTCGCTGATGGCGATGAGATCAGCCTGGTCCTTGACGGCATTGCGCATGAGGTTGAACTCCGGCGTGGCCCAATGGTCGTCCTCGAGAGGCTTGCCGTCGAAGCCGGTCATCTTGTGGGAGAGGACGTATAGGTTGCTGGAATTGGAGATGGGCAGAGGGCGCCAGAGCAGGGCGTCGATAAGACGGAAGGCGGCGACACAGGAGCCGATGCCGAGAGCGAGAGAAAGCACAGCAGCCACGGACGTGACCTTGTTACGGCATAGCTGCCTCCAGCCGAATCTTACATCGGCGAGAAGCGATTCAAGCCATCCGGCAACACGAATGCTGTGGCTCGCCTCGCGCTGGCGCAGAATCGAACCGAAGGTGCGGCGTGCCTCGTCGGGGTCGCGCCCCGAGGCAATCGCTTCTTCTATGTGCGACTGCAACTCTTCGTCGATCTCTCGATTCAAGCGTTCGCCTTGCACGGCATTTAAGATACGCGACCACAGAGACATGTCATGCCTCCCTGAGAACCCGGTTGATTGCCAAGCTGACGGACTGCCAGCGCGACTCTTCCACGCCCAGTTGCTTCTTGCCTGCAGCGGTCAGCTCGTAGACGCGGGCGCGGCGGCCGGAATCCTTCTTGATCCACTCCGCGCGAATCCAGCCCGCTTCCTCCATCCGGTGCAGCGCGGGGTAGAGCGAACCTTCCTCTGCGCGCAGCACATCGCCGGATGTACTGGCAACCGCAGCCATGATTGCGTATCCGTGAAGCCGCGGACGCCGCGACAATATCTTGAGCACGAGCAAATCGAGTGAACCTTGCAGAGCATCGGTCTTGGCCATATTTAGATGTCTTTATATAGATATCTAGGTATGGATGTCAATAGGCAACCTATGGAATCTCTGATGAAGTCCAGGTTTCGGAAACGGGAATCTCTGATTGAGTCAGGGTTTCGTAAGGGCATGGCTTTTTAGCCATGCCGTAAGCTGCTCAGATGCGATGCTGGTCAAAGCCGCCAAATTGAACCCGTCATTGGTGGACTATTCGTGCTGCAGGATGTCCGCTGGGTCGGTATTGAGAGCTCGGCGAGCAGGCGCATAGCTGGCAACATTGGCGACAGCGAAAAGAAACAAAGAACTCAAGATGAAGACTCCCGGATGGAGCACATCACGGGATTGCGTAGATGCCATTTCTGGAGACAGGTAAGAAATGTTAGTCGCCACCCGCGCAACGATCACGGCCGCGATGCACCCAACAGCGGAGCCGGCGAGGGCCAGCCACCATGTTTCTTTCATCACAAGTCCGAATACAGCGGTCCTGTCGGCGCCGAAGGCCATGCGGATACCCATTTCCTTCTCGCGTTGAGCTGCCGCGTACGAGGTGATGCCATAGATGCCCGTGGCCGCCAGGATCATGCCACAGACTGCGATCAGCCCGATCAGATCAGCAGATATGCGCTTTAGCCACAGCGAGTTGGCGGCAACGTTGGACATAGGCTGCATTTCGACAACGGGCAGATCAGGATCGAAGTGCCGAATTTTTTGGCGAAGGGCATCGCCAACGACAGAAGGATTGGCTCTGGTTCGCGCCATGATCCACACGTTACGGGGAGGCGATTGGCGCACGGTCCAGAAGATTTCGGGATGGGGATTCCTATCCAGTGCATTGAGCTTGAAATCGGCCACGACGCCGACGATTTGCGCATTGGCAAACCACACGTTTGCATGCTTCCCGATGGGGTCCTCCGAGGGCAGGAACTTGCGGACGAAGGACTCATTGACGACCGCGACCACGGGAGTGCCGGTTCTGTCGTGCTCCTCAAGAAAGCGGCCCCGAACGAGCCGTAATCGCAGCGCCTGTATGAAGTCGGGATTCACCATCTCCGTACCAGTGTCACCTTCGCTGCGGGAGGGCGGAATGGCGTGGCCTTCGATCTGCACCGGGGAACCGCCCCCCTCAGTCCAAAGCGGCAGCCTCTCGGTGAAGCCGGCCGACTCCACGCCCGGTGCCGAAAGCACAACCGACTCTAATTGCTCATATAGCCGTTCTCGTGTGGGACTATATTCGCCGTCGATGTATTTTCCGTAGTCCGCATCCGGAACGCGGATCTGAAATACGAGCAGGTGGCTCGTGTCGAATCCCGGATCAGCGTGAAGCAACTCGACAAAATTCTCGACCAGCGATGCACCGAGGATGAGCAGTACCAGAGAAAAAACGAATTCACAAAAGATGAAGATCTGCCCAAGGCGTCGTGTGCTCTTGCTGGCCGAAGCCGTGCGCCCGCTCATCTTGAGCAGATCATAGGGGCGCATCTTCGATGTCCGAAGCAGCGGAATGAAGCCGAAAAGCAGGCTGATCAGCAAAGTGAGCGCGGAGACAAAGGTCAGCATTCCCAGATCGAGGCGGACTGTGTCAAGACGCGGCAACATGTCCGATTGTGGCAGCAGGGCAAGCATGGTGTGGATGCCGGTCCACGCGAAGCCAAGTCCGGTGAGACCGGCAGCCGCGGCGATGACGAGGCTCTCAGAAATCAGTTGCTGGATCAGACGAACCCGGCTGGCGCCCAGTGCCGCGCGCACCGCGAATTCGCGTTGCCGATCGACAGTCCGCGCAAGGAACAGGTTGGCGACGTTGACACAAGCTATCAGTAGCAGCAACCCGACACCCACCGAGAGAAGCAGTAGCAGCTTCCAACTGCTGCCGATCACTTGTGCGCTCATGGGAACCACGATGGCATGCACTTTCTCCAGCATTGGCCGGTCGCGCGTGATCTGCGCCGAAAGCACAAACAATTCGGTCTGCGCCTCAGTCCATGTCACGCCCGGCTTCAAGCGACCGATCACGACCCTTCCCCAGGTGGAGAAATCCTGTAGCTCTGTCTGCGATGCCCAGTGCGGAGTCCAAAGTTCCGGACGGCCGCCTGGAGTGGGATAAAAGCCGTCCGGCATTACCCCCACGATTTCGTAAGACTGGCGGTCCAGGAGGATGCGCCTGCCGAGCACCCCGGGGTCTTTGGCGAAACGATTTCGCCATGTCGTATAACTGAGCACGACAACGCGGCCGGCATTAGACGTGTAGTCGGTGGCTTGCAGGGTGCGGCCCAAAAGAGCGGGCGTTCCGAGCGTTTCGAAAAACTGTTGGTACACCTCGTGTGCGGATACCAGGTCGGCTCGATCTTTGTCGCTGAGCAGCATCGTCCGCCAGAAATAAGCACTCATGTTTTCGAAACTCTGGCTGCCGAGCTTCCACCCGAAATAATTGCCTGGACGCACGCTGCTGAAGTACGCTTCATCACCCATGCGGTAGCGCTCGTCTCCCACGCCTTCCCACAGGTGAACGAGCCTCTGAGGCTCCCGAAATGGGAGGGGATTGAGAACAACCGCTTTGACCACACTAAAGATCGCGGTGGCGGAGCCGATCCCAAGGGCCAGTGTGAAGATAGCGACTATCGCGAAGCCTGGATTCTGAATGACTTGACGGAGCGCGTAACGGAAATCAGAAAACAGTGCGATGACACTGTTTTCCCACCCGTAAGAACGTACCTGCTCTTGGACTGCCGCCATATTTCCATCCTCGAGGATTGCTGCCCGCTTTGCATCTTCCGGGGAGAGTCCACGAGCAGCCCATATGGCCGTCGTCTCTTCGAAATACTGGCGTACCTCTTCATCTAACTCTTTATCCCTCGAGGCTGGGCTGACCAGCCTGCGTAGGCCAATGAAGAGGTGACGCCAGACGGACATCGGGGCTAAGCCTCCGCTTTGAGCAGCCTTGCAATCGCCGACGACCGGCGCGCCCAGTCGGCAGTCTCTACTTCAAGCTGTTTCTTTCCTGCACGGGTCAACGAGTAGAATTTGGCCCGCCGTGAGTTCTCGGTCTGCCGCCACGCCGCATCAATCCATGCCGACCTGTCCAGGCGCTGCAATGCGGTGAGCAGGGAACCGGGATTGACCTTGAAGACTCCGCGCGAGATCTGCTCAACCCGCCGGGCGATCCCAAAGGCATGCATTGGCTCAAGACTGAGGGTCTTGAGGATGAGCATGTCGAGAGTTCCCTGGATAATATCGGTGTTCTTGTCGTCCATGCCGGAGTATGCTATGCCTCGTTCCGTTTGATTGTCAAGATGTGATGATCATATCAAATCCAATTTGCTGACAACAGGGCGAGTCACTTATTGATCGGAGTGATTGGCCATCGGAATTAATTGCGGTGGCCCGGGCTGCTTCTTGACAGCCCTGCTATGATGAAATCGAGAGAAAACAGGACAAGAACGCCCGCGCAAAGCGGGCGTTTTAATTGCACAGAAGAGCTATCCTCTCGTAAGTGATTGAAAACACTAGAATGCATCTAACTCAAGCATAATCAGCAGCATAGCAGGGGATGACCCCCCGCTAAGTCATTGAAAAACCGTAAACCGGAGGAGGGGAGGGAGGTCAGACTCTGGCGCCCGCATAATTCCTGCGTATCCCCAGAAACAGCGGAACACCCGCCAGAATAATCGCCGTCCCCACCAGAGAATTCTTGAAGTTCTCGGCGTACGAAAAATAAAGCAGCACCGCTGAAGCCGCAACAAATAACGCCGGGAGCACCGGATATCCCCACACCCGGTAAGGCCGTGGCGCATCGGGTTGCCGCTTGCGATACACAAAAATCGTAGTGGCCGTGATCATATAAAAGAGCCATTCGGCAAAAATCGCCAGCTCAAAAAGCTGCTGGAACCGCCCAACCACAAGCAACAGCAGCGTACTGAGCAGCGCCTGCACCACCAGCGAAGTAGACGGACTCTGAAACCGCGGGTTGATGTGCGCAATGCTCTGAAAAAACAGCCTGTCGCGCGCCGCCGCAAAGGGAACGCGCGCGCCCGACATAATTGTGCCATTCAGAGTTACAAATATGCTCAGCGCCATCGCCACCGAAACCAGAATCGCACCAGCGTGTCCCGACACAACCGCCATCGCCGCAACCGCGGGGCGCGGTGACGCGGCAATCTGCGCCGCGGGCAGAATGTACTGGATAGCCGCATTCGTCGCCATGTAAAGCGCGCCGACGATAAACAGCCCGAAGATCAAAGCGATTGGCAGGCTGCGCTCCGGGCGCTTCACTTCGCCCGCAACCATCGTCAGATCGTTCCAGCCATCGTACGCCCAGAGCACGGCGATCATCGCCACCATGAATCCGCCAAATCCGCCCTGCGCTTCAGTGAACGACGTTCTGAAGTTCCCGAGCGACCCGGTATGCGAGAAGAGGCAGAAACCTGCGATCACTACAATCAGGACAGCCTTCAGCCAGGTAAAGATAAGCTGAAAGTCGCCCGCCTTCTTCATGCCGAGATAATTGAGTCCCGTAATAAGCCAGGTCGCGCCAATGGCAAACAGTTGCGACCAGTAGAGCGCGTTCGAGCCGTGAAAGACAGGCCGCTCCAGCCACGCAAACACGCCAAAGATTGCCAGTGTGCGCGCCAGCCCGCTCGTCACGCTGGCAATCGACGCCGGTTTGGCCACGGCAAACCACGTCCACATGTAGAGAAACGCCGGCAGATCGCCATACGCGTTGCGGATATAGACATATTCGCCGCCCGCATAGGGCATCATCGCGCCGAGTTCGGCATAGGTCATCGCGCCGAAGAGCGAAAGCAGCCCGCCAACAATCCACGCCAGATAAACAAGCCCCGAGCTGCCGACCGCCCGCATCATCTCGTGCGGCACAAGAAAGATGCCGCTGCCGATAATCGTCCCTACTACGATGGCAGTGGCGTGCGACGCGCCCAATACGCGCGGCAGATCGTGTGTCTGTGTGGTTTGCTGTGTTGCCGGCAACGAACGGAGCTCCTGATGATGTGGCTTGAGTCCCTACCAGTCTGCCTGATAGGAGAACTGTCTGGCTACGGCAGAGTAGCGAGGGCAAGCCGCGATGAATCGCGCCTCCACTGAAAGAGCAGCACCAGCGCAATGAAGATCAGTGCAAGCGTAAGCCCCGTCCAGAGACCGAAGATGCCTCTTCCGTGCCGAAAGCAGAGCACATAGCCCAGCGGCAGACCGAAGATCCAGTATCCGGCGAAATTGGCCAACATCGGCATACGCGTTTCACCCAGGCCGCGTAGCGCTCCGGTAGAGATGGTCTGAATGCCATCGAATATCTGGAATGCAGCCGCCAGCGCTAGCAGTGGCACGCCCATTTCCACTACCGCTTCCTGGTTCGTGTAGATGACGAGAATCGCATGAGGCGCGAGCAGGAAAACAACAGCCGCGCACGCCATGAAGCTGACTCCTATGGCCAGCGCTAGCCATCCGGCGCGACGCGCGCGTGGACCATCGCCCGCGCCAACAGCATGACCAACAGCCACAGCGGCCGCAGCAGAGGTTCCCAGCGGGACCATATATGAAAATGCAGCACAATTCAACGCAATCTGGTGCGCAGCCAGTGCGGCGGGAGCAAGGCGTCCAGCCATGACAGTGGCCGCGCCGAATGCTCCGACTTCCATCACGATCTGGCCTGCCGCTGGAACTCCGAGCTTCAGCAGCCCTCTAAGACGCTCAAGAGCGATACCCGGCCAGTGGGCAAAAAGCGGATGACCGCGTCCTGCTTCATTCTTCCACGCTGCAAATATCAGCACAGCGGCCATGTAAACCCTGGCCAAGCAAGTGGAGAGCGCAGACCCGCGCACGCCCATTGCTGGAAATCCCAGATGCCCATAAATGAGCGCCCAGTTGCCGCCCCAGTTGATCAGGTTGGCGGAGATGAGCGCGAACGTTACCGGCCCAACGCGCTTCACCCCCTGCAGGTAGCGGCGGAAGCCCGCATACAGCAGCAACGGCAGAGTGCCCCAGTTCAGCACTCGCAGATAATCCGAAGTTTGTTGGCTGACCGCCGGATTGATCCTCAGATAAGGGAACGCCAGCGGCGCTGCCCAGAGAAACACCATCAGCACAGGCGTAAAGGCAAGCGCAATGTAAACGCCTTGCGAGAGCCAGCGATGGCACTCGTCAAAGTCTCCGCGCCCATAAGCCTGCGAGACAAGAGTGTCGAGTCCCAGCAGTATTCCGATGCCGAACAGCGCCGGCGCGTAATAGATGGCATTCCCCATGCCGACCGCGCCAATTGCTTCGGCGCTCAACCGCCCCACCATGATCGTGTCCACGATCGACATCGACATCCATCCCAGCTCAGACAAAATGACAGGGATGGCAAGCGCGAGCAGCGAGCGCAACTCCTCCTTCAAACCGGTCTGAGCTGACTGTGCCCGCATAGCACAACTCTAACCAATGAGGTTGTGGATGAGTAATTTAGGCCCCTTATATGCGCTCTTATGAAGCAGCGTCACTGAGAGGCGCACCAAAGGCCACTGCTCAAATGTGTTAACTTTAAAAGAGATTTGTGCGTCTGGAGAGATGGCCGAGTGGCTGAAGGCGCACGCTTGGAAAGCGTGTTTAGGGGAAACTCTAACGTGGGTTCGAATCCCACTCTCTCCGCCATTCCCCTATTTTTCCTGTTCCAATAACATCCACCACTATCAGGTCTGCGCCGTCACTCCACAACTGTCCAACTCTTATCGGGATCGAACTTGCTCATGGTAGTTGCTATTTCTGCAGTGTTCTTCCCTAAATCTTTTTGGAGCAGCACGTCATCCTGATCGATCATGAAGGTCATTACCCCGGAGTTGCCGTATTCGGCAGGATACGCAACGAAACCAAATCCGCCGGTCATCTTCCCATCCGCTACGTATTGCTTTGCACCGCCCGGCGCATTACCACTTTGCCCCTCCAGTATGTGGAAGTAGTAGCCGTGGAAAGGTGCGTGAGCGTCGGGCTTCACACTATAGCCTTCGGCGGTTGCAAACGCCGCCAGCGGCCCAAGCGGGCTTTGGGGCTGACCTGCAGGAGAACTCCAGTACAAACCATTGTGCTTGCCGGGATCACTGATGAACTTCTGAGCGTACTGTTTCGTGGTTGCGCCGTCATGTAGTTGCGAGAAGTACTCAGCTTGCGCATTGGCCGCCGCATTACAAACATCGATGATTGCTAGTTCGTTCCGACCAATGCGGCGATTAAGGATCTCTTCCTTTCCTGACGCAGTGTCGAAATACCACTGTCCTTGATCGTTCTTCTTCAGCGGGATAGGAAATGGAAAATTGTCATATCCGACCAGCAGGATCTGGGAGCCATCAGGCATCCTGCGCCAGCGGTGCATCACGTTATACCCTGCCACAAATGCCGCGACGGTGTTCTTGTCCTGGATGGCATCGCCTGAGGAGATTAGCTCTTTTGAGTCAGGGCCAAAAATTGCGAGTAGTGTGTTTTGATCGCCTGATTTCGCTGCAGCCACGAGTGCGCTGCCAGCTTCGTCGGGCGTAGCAAACATTCCTAGCGAAGGCTTGCTCGAATTGCAAGCTGCGAGTGGGATTACCACCGCCAGAAGCAGGAACCGTGCCGTAAGTGCAATTCGGCCGAGTTTATGCGACATCAAGTCCTCCAAGAATCCATAGCAAACCTCTTGCAAATACCACGGACCAGAGGTGAATTTTCGTTTCGAGGCATACTGTCGGCTCTACCTGCGACCATGCCATCCGCCGCCACCACCGCGGCTTGCCGAGCCACGAGCGCTCGCCTCTCGCGATTGCCATCCGCTGCCTCCCCCACCAAAGGCCGATGTGCGGTTGGCGCCTTCCCGCTGCCCCCATCCGTTCGAGGAACTGGAACTAGGCTTCTGCACATTGTTCCAGGTTCCGTCTGTGTTTTTCTGCCATCCACTTCCAGTGTTTCTGTATTCGTTGCCGTTCGCAGTCGCATACTTGTTGCCGTTGGCTGCTTGGCCCGCAGCATAGTTCCCGTTCGCGTTCGTTCCGGCAACACCCCTGCCACCGTCGGAAGTTTGCACTGTTCCCACTGAGCCGTTCGCAGTTGTCTGGTGCTGGGTGTACGCCGTATTGCCGTTCTTTGAGACAACCGAACTACCGTAGTTCCCGTACGCGTTGGAGTTTTGGCGCGTGGCTGCGTAAGCCCCGGTATTCGGGTTGTAAGCCTGACCAGCAGCCGCGTGTCCATAGGGCGTTGACACCGATCCGCCTCGCGCATAAGTCCCGGTTGAAGGATTGTACGCGTTGCCGGCCCGCGCGACGCCGTTCGGGCCATAAGCCGTCGCGCTGGATCCGTAATAGCCGCCGTGCCATGCATTGTTTCCGTAATAGGCGCCGCCTCCATAGACCACGGCACCGCCGTGCCAGTTGCAGTTCCAGTAGCTGTAGCCCCATCCGCAACAACTGTTATTGATCGCCGCGCCTACTGCGATGCCGGCGCCAAAAGCAAGCAGCCCGGTAGCCACCATGGCTCCGGTGCTGTAACCCGGCGTCGTATATGGCGTGCCATAGACCACCGTCGGGTTGTACTGCGGAACATACACCACCTGCGGATTGGTCGGCTGAATCACAATCGTCTGCGGCGACTGCTGCACGACCGTAATTTGCGAGCCCGATTTCAGATTGCCGGCCGCCTGCGCTTGGGCACGTAAAGTCTGGACCGCCGTCATCACGTCAGCCGACTGCGTGCTATACGCCTCTCCCAGCGCAGAAGTCCAGCTGAGATTCTTCGCCATGTTGTCGAGGACAGAGGGAAACTGTGAAAGTGCTTTCACACTCGGATCCCACTGTTGGCTATCAACGGCCTGCATAAGAGCTTGGCCGGTGAGGTTCTTATTCTGCTGAAGCCAATCGTTGGCTGCCGCAACCTGGTCTGGAAAAGTGGCGGCTCCAAGAACCTGGGCAACCAGGGCATCGGGATATAGAGCAATGGGCGCCACCAGTTGTTGCAGCTGGTTCGTCGATAGTGGTGCGCCTTGTCCCGCATACGACGAAGCCCCGCTTGGCGCGTTTTGCGGTTCCGGAGCCTGTGACAATATATCCTCGGGGATCGCCGCGAGGATCAAAATGCAGCTGAGCGGATATACCAGTATCTTTTTCAGCTTGGCGAAGATCGGTTTCATCTCAGCTTCGAAGTGCGCGATGGAAGGGTCAGCACCGACGGCATCCCTGCGCATCGTCTCCAGCAGCAAGGAAGTACCCATATCTCCACTCCTTAATTCATTCGCAAACATCCGCGGTTTTTCAAGACGCCCCTAAGTTATCGAACAAAGGGGCGCACTTCCACTGGCAGAAGTGACAGCATCACTGAGATTCGTGGAGTACTGGCCGAACTGGAGCAGCAAGAGTGAATTTGCTGGCTATGTCTTCTGGTAGTTGCTGTTCTCGATGGCAATCGTCAACTGTTTGCTTACGCCGTTAATGGTTTCCGTTGACACATGATTGGGTCCGCCTGGGATCGCGCTGAATTGAACTGTTACCTTCACCGCATCCTTGGGGTCGTTCAAATAGCTGGCTATGGATAAGCTCACGAGATTCTTTTGCGTCTTGTCCATGACCAGTGTCATATTGTCCCCCTGCTTGATGTAGTTGGAAATCACCAGCTTGTATTGTCCGGGCGTGCCGGCTTCCGGACTCAAAGCAATGTTCCCCTTTTGACGTGCCTGTTCGATTGCATCTTTATCCGGCGGGAGATATTGCTGAATCAAGGCTCTGATCTGGTCCGCGTAATCCTTGTATTCCTCTTTCTTCTTCTCGACGACATGTTGTTTCAGACGCCCGCCACTAGGGGCAGCGGGTGCTGCTTGCGCGTCAAGGGGAGTCTTTTGGGGCTTGCCGTCAGGACCCAGGCGCACCTGGAAGTGTTCCTGCTTCTTCTGCTCGCCTTTCAGCGAGATCGTATCCTGCTCAACCCACGTGTATTGCGCAAGAGCCTGCTTGTTCTGCGCAACTGCTTCTTTGATCTCTGCAACTTTCTGTTGCAATTCAGGACTCTGCGCCGCAGTGGAATACGTAACTGCTGAACCAGCCGCGAGAAAGCTCAGGATTAAGTAAATCCTTTTACGGTGTGATCTATCTCTCATGACAAAAAATCCTTTCCTCGGGCGAACGGCGCGCGTCCTTTCACTACTGTTTCGGCGGATAATTTTTCAACAGCTTTGCCATCGCTTTGTCGAGGTTCTTCTGGTTCTTTTCCTGATTCGAGCTGGGATCCAGTGTCTTGGTCGCCCGTCCGGTCCAAACAAGCTGCTTCGTCGCCGGATCATACATGTCGAGAACCATGGTCCCAATGTCGATGTTCGAGCTGCTGGCAGTAGCCATCCCGCCGCCAAATCCACGGCCCATTCCATACGCGTTCCATTGCTTCTGCTGATCGACAGCGATCTGGTAGCCGACCAGGAGATCGGCGTTCTCGGCATCGGTCTTGGTCAGGCCCTTTGGCGATAGTTGCCCATCCACAGCCTGCTTGATTTCCGCATCCATAATCTGATTGGGATGAGCACCACCGGGAATATCGATCCATTTGTAACTGTGGTATTTCGAGAAATTTGTACCGGGCATAGCGTTGTAAGTAACGTCCTGCGCGGCCATCATCACCGCAATAAGCATTAGAAATGCAGCGGTAATAGCCGGCCCGACTATCTTGTGAATTCTTTTGGCGTGCATAGTTACCTCCTGACAAAGCAAGAGCCTTCGAGGGCCAATTTTTTTTGCGCAAATCAACGGCTCGGGTCTGAGTTTATTGCAGCCGGAATGAGTCGACAACTGTCAGATGAGACAGTTAGGAAGCGCTTGATCACGAGGAAGATTTTTATCCTGCATTCAGTTCAGGCGAAGTGAATGATCTCGAGCGAATATCTTGCTGTCTGGGATATGTAAATTACCCAGGGTCTTTCCAGGAAGAGCCAACATATCTCATTGGTTTAATTAACCTTGCAACGGATACATGAATCCCAATCTCGACCCGATTTCTTCATTCCTAATCCGCAACCGATCTATGCGCTATTGGGTCAGGCAGACATCTATTGGTGCTGAAGTCGGTGGCGACGCCTATGCTGTGGACCGCGGCACCGGCAGCCGGCGGCAGCCTAGTAAGCGCCATCGCAAAGTAAGGGAAGAACGGTACAGACGCATGAGCAGGAAGATGAAGCTGAATACCCGCGCCAACAAGCAAAACTAAAACAAGGAACAGGACCATCCAAAGGAATCCGAATCGGATCGCACTCCCTAGATAGCTGCGAAGCTCATCTGCAGTACAGTTGTGTTGGAAGTACAGCGCGCTCCAGCGCGCTATCCATGGAAAGCCCTGCGAAGATTACCAGAAACGAGGCGACAATCTCGCCGAGATAAATGATTCCATAATCAGAAGGACGCAGATAATGCGTGTAAACCACGACGAGAAGAAAGTTCAGCACCCGGATGCCAAAGTTAGCCCCTCCATACACGGCAAACGACTTCGCCAGCCGTCGTATCATGGTGTGGATAACTGGAACCGCAGCCTCCAATTCAGGTGCTGTCACATTTTGCGAGGGAAGGTCATGCATAGGCGGGATCGCTGTTTCGTCATGCCAGCATATCAAGTCTCAATATCGTGCCTGCTTCAATAGCATGGCGCGCACGTCTTCCCAAGAGTTGCGGACGCATCGCGGGCGGAAGTCCGGTGCAGGCCGTAAAATGTCGAGCATGTCCACCGTGATCGCGGTTCCTGCCGGTATGAACCTGGCCGCAACCAGCGATCTGCGAGCCACGTCGGCAGTGTTCAGCTCTTCCGCCACAGGACGCTTGACCCCGTCTCCCATCGCCGTTTCGATATTGCGAATGCCTTTTACCAGACTGGCAAGCTCTTTCGGCTCCATTGATGCGAGATGGTCAGGACCAGGGAGCTCATGGCTCAGCGTGAAATGTTTTTCTATTACGCATGCGCCAAGCGCGACCGCGGCAAACGCTACTTCCGTTCCAGCTGTATGGTCAGACAACCCAACATCTACTCCAAACGCCTCTTCCAGAGCCTGCATCGCGCGCAAATTCATGCTGGAAGGACTAGCCGGATAGTTGCTGACACATTGCAGAAGCACCATTTGCCTGTTTCCAGATGCATGGATGGTTTCAACCGCAACCGACACTTCATCCATGGTCGCCATGCCAGTTGAAACAATTAACGGACGCCCTTTTCTCGCCACATGTTCCAGAAAATACAAAATTTGTAATCTCGCCCGATGGAACCTTGAATGCAGGCACCGGCAATGCAGCCAGGAGGTCTGCGCTTTCGTAATCAAAAGGGGTAGACAGAAAAATGATCTCTTTATTGATGCAATAGCGATAAAGCTCGCGGAATGCCTCAAAAGAAAGCTCGAACTTCCTTATCATGTCTAGTTGCGATTCTGTGGCCTGCGTAGTCTGCATCTGATATGTTGCCTTTGGAGCCAGAGGTGAGCACACATTCTCCGTCTTGAAAGTCTGAAACTTGACCGCGTCGCATCCGGACTCGACGGCCACGTAGACTAGTTCGCGGGCCATTTCCAAGGTTCCGTTATGATTGACCGCTGCTTCGGAAATGATGAAGCAGGGTTCTCCATGCCCTACCCGTCGCGCATCAACGGAAATGGTTTTGCTCTCTGCCTCGTGAACCACTAAGATTCCCTTCTTCAAGACCGTACCAGGATTATTCCACGACTCGTATTGCAGTCATACAGCCTTGCTTCCTGCGTTATCACGACCGATGATGGACCAACATGAGCATTCAACCCGTACTGGCTGTAGTTCCCGCCCGCGGCGGCCCAAAAGGCGTGCCGGTAAAGAACATCCGTCCACTGGCAGGGATCCCTCTCATTGCTCACTCGATCCGGCTTGCAAAATTATGCCCCGAAATTGCGAGGTGCATCGTTTCAACGGACAGCAGGCAGATTGCTGCGGTTGCTCGCGAATATGGCGCCGAGGTTCCGTTTCGGCGCCCCTCAGATCTTGCCCAGGATGATACGCCTATGTGGCCTGTTCTCCGTCACGCATTGACCGAAATGGAATCGCGCGAACGCTGCCGCTACGGCAGCGTTCTTCTGCTTTCGCCTGTCAGTCCATCGCGTCTGCCTGAAGATGTTTCGCATGCAGCACAGTTGCTTGAACAAGACGAGCAGGCAGTCGGAGTTGTCGCCGCATCCACTCCATCATTCAATCCGCGCTGGGCCTGCATCGACATCACTGCTGACGGTTACATGCAGCAGAGCTTTCCCGACGGCAATGTTTATGTAAGACGGCAGGACGTTCCGCCCATTTACCGCATCAACGGTGCGCTTTATTTATGGCGGCGTGATCATGTCGCAGGCTCCGATTCTCCTCGCTACTTTGAATTGCCGCACTGCATGTTAGAAATTCCTGAAAACCGAGTTATAGACATCGATACCCTGCACGATTTCCGCCTCGCCGAGTTGATGCTGCGGGACGGAGTGATTGGCTTCCCGTGGCTTGATCTACACACGCCGAAGCCATGATGGAGAGCGCATTGATCAGATGCTATACTCGCGGCAATATGCGGAAACGCCCCTATGACCGCTAACCCGTCGCGTGAGTTGCCCCTCATAACGAAAATGGGTGCGGTGCGTGAATTGATGGCCCTCATGGACCATTGCGCATTAGGCATCGCTTTGATCATTGATGAGCGCCAATGGCTCGAGGCGACCATCACCGATGGTGACGTGAGACGCGCTATGCTCCTTGGAATCGGACTTGACCAGCCGATCAGCAGTCTCCTTGCAACGCGCAAGGACAACGGACGCAGCGGTACTCCTGTAACTGCCCGCGATGGAGCTTTACCCGAGGAATTACGCCAGCTAATGTCCGAGTATCAGGTCCGGCAGATTCCGCTGCTTGATGCGGATGGGCGTGTCATAGACATCGCTATCGAGTCAGATTATTTAGCTCAATCGGCCCTGCAACTGGATGGCCTTATCATGGCGGGCGGCTTTGGCAAGCGCCTGATGCCCCTGACTGAAAACTGTCCGAAACCGATGCTGCCCGTGAGCGGTAGACCCATCCTTGAACATCTGGTCTGCAATCTTCGCGCTGCTGGAATCCAGCATGTCAGCATTTCGACCCACTACATGGCGGACAGCATCGTTGAGCACTTTCAGGACGGGAAAAATTTCGGCATCAACATCGAATATGTCGGCGAAGACCGTCCTATGGGCACTGCCGGAGCATTGGCGAGCGCTTCCACCGGCGACGTTCCTCTGCTCGTTATCAACGGAGACATTCTCACATCTATCGATTTCCGGGCGATGCTCGAATTTCATCGCGAGCACGCGGCTGACATGACCGTTGCTGTTCAGCAGCGCGAAATGCAAATCCCGTATGGCGTGATCGCAACTCAGGGCATTGATGCGGTCAGTATTGCGGAGAAGCCATCCGTGCGTCACTTCATCAATGCTGGTATCTACCTGGTTCAACCGGACGTATGCCGCATGGTTCCTCCAGACTCGGCGTTCGACATGCCCGATCTGATTACAAGCCTGATCAGCGCGCGCAGACGGGTAATTTGTTTTCCCATACGCGAATACTGGCTTGATGTCGGACAGATGGAACAATACGAGCGCGCGTCGGTAGACGCTGCGC
>NZ_DASQIX010000063.1:0-25653 GCF_035631355.1 Alloacidobacterium sp. | reverse complement strand
GGGCAACACCGAGGTGCTGGCGTTTCCGGAATTCTTTCCCAACCAGGGCGGCCTTCCTATAAAAGTCGATGGCCAGATTCTTGGTGGAATTTCCGCCAGCGGCGCCAAGTCGGAGATAGACGAGCAGGTTGCGCAGGCAGGGATCGATGCGCTGCTGAAAAAGTAGCACTGCTTTCTATGTTGATTTAGGTTTGGCTGCTATGACGATGCCTTCCCCTTCGCGGATGGTCAGTATCTGGTTGGCCTTGACCTTTGTGAAGCGCTCAATTTTCTGCGTGGTGGGCCACTTCACTTCAATCACATCGACGGTTTCTGCGCTACCCAGTCCGAAATGAAGGCGAAGGTCGCTTTGGGACATGACACTTGTACCGCTGTGTACTTCATTCATTTGCGTATGTTTGCCGGTGGTGACGCGCACTCGCGCTCCAATAGCGGTGCGGTTGCATTTCGTTCCAATGAGCTTGAGCTTGATCCAGTTCTGCTTGTTGCCCCCGTCATTGCGCAGGAGTGATGGCAGGTCATTCATATTCAGGATGAGCGCATCGATGTCGCCATCGTTGTCGTAGTCTCCGAAAGCTGCGCCGCGGCTGGAGAAGCGCTCGCCGATTCCGGGGCCCATCTCTGAGGACACATCTTTGAATCGGCCATTGCCGAGGTTTTTGTAGACAAGCCGTGGATTCTTGAATGTCTGGCCGAAGTTGTATGCGTCGATCTCCGGGTAGACGTGGCCATTGATCTGGATGATGTCAGGCCAGCCGTCGTTGTCGTAATCGACGAAGCCGCAGCCCCACGCGACATAGTTGGTGTTGACGCCGATGCCCGAGGTAAAGGTCATGTCGGTGAAAGTGCCGTCGCCATTGTTGTGGTAGAGATTGCAGGTGTCGTCGGCAAAGTTGGTTTTAAAAATGTCAAACCAGCCATCACAGTCGTAGTCGGCGACGGCTACGCCCATCCCGGCCTGCTCGTGGCCGTTGTCGTTGTACGCGCAGCCAGCCATCACGGCAACATCGGTGAAAGTCCCATCATGGTTGTTCTTAAAGAGGATGCTTGGCTCGGAATCCACGGCGACGTAGATGTCGGGCCAGCCGTCGTTGTCGAAATCGTAGGAGACGGCGGTAATGGAGTAGCGCGGGCCGGGCTTCAGGATGCCGGACTTTTCCGAGACGTCGGTAAAAGTGCCGTCACCATTGTTGCGGTAAAGAATGTTGGTGTCGCCGGGAAGTCCGCGCGGGCCGCACATCGTAGGCACGCCTTTCCACTGGCAGAATTTCGTATCGCTGGCGGAGGGGATTGTGGCTGGATCAAGCTTGATGTAGTTACAGATGAAGAGATCGAGATGACTATCGCGGTCGTAGTCGAGAAAAGTGCAGCCCGCGCCCCAGCGGACCTGGTCTTGCGATAGGCCGGCTTTATGCGTGACGTCAGTGAATGTGCCATTGCCATTGTTGTGGAAGAGGATGTTGTGTCCCCAGAAACAGCAGAAGAGGTCATCCCAACCATCGTTGTCGTAGTCGCCAATGCAGACGCCAGTCTGCCATCCGGTGCGACCCAGTCCTGATTTTTCGGTAACGTCGGTGAATGTGCCGTCGCGGTTGTTCTTGTAGAGGTGCGAGGTCGGAGCTTTGCCTGCGGGCCAGGTCGCATCGAGACGGTTGCCATTGGTGAGGTAGATGTCGAGCCATCCGTCATTGTCATAGTCAAAGAAGGCGAGACCGCTACCTTTGGCTTCGATGATGGAACGCTTGTGATCAACTCCGCCCCAGACGTTGGGAACGGTCAGCCCGGCCTGCTGGGCAACGTCAACGAATTGGACCGAAGACGTGGGAGCAGCAACCGCTGCCTGCACCAGCGATAGATTTTTCCACTTCCAGAGTGGAGTGGTGAGGGTCTCAAGCAGCGCGCCGCTGAGAACGAAGAAAGAGGAACCAAGAAAACGCCGCCGGGGAAAATTCATAGACCTTGAATTGGATTATAGAGATCAGTTTTATCGTGTTGGAATCTTCGGGAAATTGCGTGGGACAATCCCAACGCCTTCTTTGACGGCAATGATTTTATCGATGGGCACATTTGTCAGCTTGTCGACCTGCCCGCTCGGCCACGTGATGACGAGCGAATCGATCTTTGTCCGCTTACCCAGACCAAAGTGGATGCGCGGATCGCTGGCCGACATGTAGCTCATTCCGCCCTTGGCCTGTTCCATGTGCGTTACTCCCTCTGAGGTTAGTTTCAGCACGGAGGCAGTGCCGTCGCGGTTTGATTTTGTGCCAATGAGCAGTACTTCGATCCAATGGTTAGCGTTGCCGCCGTCATTGCGCAGCAATTCAGGAGACTCGCCGCGCACGTTGACTGCAATGTCGATGTCTCCGTCATTATCGTAGTCGGCAGTGGCGAGGCCTCGTCCAGCTACCGGATGCATGAAGTCGGGGCCGAGGGAATCGGATGTCTTTTCAAAATGGCCTTTGCCGGTGTTGCGGAACATCAGCAGCGGCTCTTTGTAGGAAACTTCGCTGTGATACAGATTCACATTGTCGAGCATGGCCCCGTTCAGTTGCAGGATATCGGGCCAACCATCGTTGTCGTAGTCGATAAATTTGGCCGCGATGCCGCTCAGTAGTACAGCCTTCTGGCCGATGCCACTGTTGTAGGTCTCGTCGGTAAAAGAGCCGTCGCCGTTGTTGTGGTAGAGGCGGTCGAGCTCCAAATCAAGGTGCGTGATGTAGACGTCGAGCCATCCGTCGCCATCCACGTCGGCTGCGTCTATGCCCATTCCGGCTTCGTACTTACCGTCCTCGCTTGCTGCAATGCCTGAGAGCAGAGAGACATCTTTGAATGTGCCGTCGTGATTGTTGATGAAGAGGAAATTCGGCCAGGTGTCGTTGGCGATGGCAATGTCAGGCCAGCCATCGTTGTTGAAGTCGGCCAGCACAACGCCCATACCCTTCGATTCGGGCAGGCCCACGCCCGACTTGTCGCTGACATCAGTAAATGTACCGTCGTGATTATTGTGGTAGAGCTTCGTTTTTTGCCCCCTGTAGTTGTTGGGATTGCAGTAGGAGCGATAGCCGGGACGGCGCTCACCGCACCAGAGATTGTTTTTCGGCGACCACTGAATGTAGTTGGTGACAACGAGATCGAGGTAGCCATCCTTGTCGTAGTCGAACCATCCCGCGCTGGTTGACCAGTTGCCCTCGTCAGCGACGCCTGCTTTTGCAGTGATATCGGTGAAAGTTCCGTTGCCATTGTTGTGGTAGAGAATGGCGCGGCCATAGCCGGTGACGTAGATGTCCGGGTAACCGTCGTTGTCGAAGTCTCCGATGGCGACACCCTGGCCGTAGTGTCCTTCGCCTCCTAAGCCCGCTTTGTCCGTAACATCAGTAAAGGTTCCGTCGCCGTTATTGCGGTAGAGCGCCGAGCGCAACGGATGTGTTGGCTTATAAATGTCGGTGGCTGCGGACTGAACAAAATAGAGGTCCATCAGTCCGTCCTGGTCGTAGTCGAGCCATCCCACGCCGGTACCCATAGTTTCGAGGTAATACTTTTCGTCGGTCTGAGTGGAGTCCTGGACGAAGTTGATTCCCGCTGCCTTGGTCACGTTCGTATAGCGGACTGGGATGGTTGCTTCCTGTGACTTGGCGAGTTGCTGCGCGAAAGTCTGTGGAGAGATGAGAGCGCTCAATAATGCAACGAGCAGGGAAGCAGTGCAGCTCCAGACTCTTCCGGATTGCGACAGTGTCCCCATGCTTTAGAGGGTCCGATCGGCGAGAGCCAACGCCATTTGCAGCAACTGCTGGCGGCTGTCCATCGGCATCGGTTGATTGCCGGTCGAGGAAACGTCGGGGGCCTGCGCAAGAGCTTGCTCGATGCGGCTCACGTCGAGCGCGCCGTTCGCATTGCTGTTCTTGAAGCGGTTGAGGACTTCGCGCGCTTTTGCGATCTGCCCGGTCTGGTAGTAAAAGACGCCGAGTGTGGAATAGCTGCCGGGCCACTCCGGCATCAGGTCTACCGCGTGTGACAACTCGTCGGCGGCCTGCGGTGTGTTGCCCTCCAGAGCGGAAACAACCCCCAATCCCCAGATAATTTTTCCTGAGCCGGGCACGCGTGCCTGGCCTTTCAGGAGTGTTTGCTTTGCTGCTGTGACGTCATTCTGACGCAGCTGGAGCAGGGCGAGCGAGAGATAATCCTGGTCGTTGTCGGGATTGCGGGTGATTGCGTCTTCGTAGACCTGCGCGGCGTGGGCCGTGTCGCCAAGATGTGCGTAAATGTCTCCCAGCAATGCGAGATAGGTGTTGTCTTTACGACCAGCTTCAGAAACCTGTCCGGCAGCGTCGAGCGCCTGGCTGTACATACCTTTGCGGAAATAGGCGTCTGCGATGTTGAACTTTACTTCGTCAGAACCTGGGTTCGCCTGCAGCGCATTCTGGAAGTGTTGAATAGCATCGTCATATAAGTGATAGCGGGCAAGCAGCACGCCAACGCCATTTTGTGTGCGGTAATCGCCAGCGCTGATTTTGTCGAGTTGCGCCAGTGTGTCTTTGGCCTGCGCCGTATTTCCGGCTTTCAGGTACGCCTCGGTGAGCAGGTATAAATCTTCGGGTTGATCGGGATGCTTCTTGATGTCGTCGTTGAGCTGGTTTATGTCGAATTGGTTCTGCGCCTGCGGCGCAAGCTTCGCACGATTGTCGAGATAGTCGAAAAGATGCTCATAAGGATACGGTCCGCTCGCTGCGTCTTTGGAGAGTGTCTGAAAAACCTTGAGGTCGCGGTCGGCGGCGTCCATCTGGTGCAGATTTCGCTCGACCATGGCGAGCTTGTAATAGCCGGTGGCCGGGTTGTGACTTACCTGAACATACTTTCTGAGCAGGTCTGCCGCTTCTGTGTATTTCTTTTCGGCAATGCGTAGATTGGCTAGTTCCAGCAGCGCATCCCCGTAATTGGGATTGGCGCGGAGGGCCTCTTGAAACAAGGTTTCCGCTGTCGCTGCGTCACCCTGCCGTTCTGCGATGAAACCCAGATTGAACAGGCAGGAGCTGTTGCGCGGGTCGAGTTTCAGCCCTTCCTGGAAATAATGCTTTGCCTCGTCGAAGCGTCCTAAATGCTGATACGAGATTCCGAGGAACACGTAGGAGCTGGCAGTGGGATTGGCCTGAATGAGCTTAGTGAAGACCGCTATGGCCTTCTCCACTTTGCCTGCCATGAAGTAGCTTTCGCCCAAAGCGGCTTGCAGGTCGGAGCGCTGCGGCGCGATCTGTAGGCCCGATTCCAGAAGCGGTATGGCGTCCTCGTAGTAGTTCTGTGACATGCTGACACGCGCCATGAGGAAGATGATGTCTGTGTTGTCGGGCTCTATTTTGTGGGCGCGGACCAGCATGTCGAGTGCATCAAGTGGGCGCGATTCATTTGAGTAAACTTGCGCGAGCACATAAAGCGTCTCCGGCGAATCGGGCTTGAGTTTGAGCACGCGATTTAGAACCAGGTCGGCTTTAGGATTGTCGCCGCTACGCAGATAGGCCAGCCCGAGGTTGTAGAGAATCTCGAAGGTGCCTGGACGAAGCGTGTCGGCTTTTTCCAGCTCAAGCTGCGCAGGCTTGTATTGCTTTTCAGAAGCGAGCAGAACACCCAACGTGAAATGAAGCTGGAGGTCGTTCTTGTTCTCCGCGGAGAGTTCCGTTGCCATACGCAGTGCCTCCGCCGTGCGGTTGCTGGCTAGATAAGCGTGAACCAGGTTGAAGCGTGTCGCAATGTTGGCCGGGCGCACGTGCTCAAAGTATGGAATGGCCTGCGCCGGCGCACCTTTGCCCATCAGCAGAATGCCGAGGTTGTAGTTTGCGTCGTGATTGGCAGGGTCAAGATGCAGAACTGAACGGAATTCTCTTTCAGCGAGGTCAGGCATCTGTTCGGAAAGATAAGTATTGCCCAGATTGTTGTGGGTCTTTGCTGATCTGGGATCGAGTTTCAGTGCGTGCTGGAAAGCATCGACTGCATTGGTAGAATCTTTCTGGTCGATGTAGATGATGCCCAGCAGGTTCCAGGCTTCTACGCTGCTGGGTTGCCGCTGCAGCTCCTCCTGCACCTTTGCTTTGGCCTGATCGAACTGGCCTTGCTCACGCATTGCTTCCGCCTGCTGGAGATTGAGCGAGACTTGCCGCGTCCCGCTATGTGACTGCTGTGCCGTGAGCATCTGACAGCTAAGCAGAAGGCCGAGGCCGCAAGTCCAAGATGCAATCGCAGGTCGAATTGTATGCTTCAACATCCAAACACACTCTAGTCGGCTGCCTTTCACGACAGCTAGTTCAGCATTTCGAGCATCTGCTGTGCAGCTCGGTTGGCAGGTTGCAGTCGCAGCAGGTCCTGCAATATCGCTATGGCTTTTCCCTTATCATGCTGCATTGCATAAAGACGGGCAAGGTTAAGGTACGACTGGTCAAAACCGGGAGCCAGGCGGACGCAGGTCTTGAATTGCGCTTCAGCTCTGGCAAAATCCTTGTTGCGGACGAAGAGGACACCTAGATTGTTTAACGCCTCGGGGTAATCCGGACGAAGTGCAACCGCCTTCTCTAAATAATCCTGGGCCTGCTGCAACTGGCCCTGCTGCGCGTAAAACATTCCGAGATTGTAGTTGGCTTCGGGATCATCCGGCTCAAGCGTGAGCGCATGGCTGAGGAGTGGCTGTGCCTTGTCAAACGCTCCCTGGCGGCGATAGAAATTTCCCAGATTCAACATCGCGATGGCGTAGTTTGGCCTCAGCGTGAGCGATTGCTGGAAATTCCGCACTGCTTCATCCGCCTGTCCCTGCTGTGCAGCAATCATCCCGAGGTTGTTCCACGCTTCTGGATAATCCGGGCGCAGCTTCACTGTTTGCTCAAGATACTGGCGGGCCTGCTGCAAATCATTTCTGCGCAGATTGAGAGTGCCGAGATTGTAATAAGCCTCCGCATCATCGGGCTTCTGGGCGATGACCTCCCGGAAAGACCCAGCCGCCGCATCGAGATATCCATGCTGGAAGAGCGCCACACCGTAAGTGAAATCATTGCGCTGGAATGCATCCTGATAGAGAGTGCCGCTGAAGGGAAGCGCTTTGCGCATACGGTCGGCTGGTGTGGCCGGGATGGATTTGAGGTCTGCCAATACCTGCTGCGGATCGATCGGCCCCTGGTAGAGTTTTACGATCATACTGTCTTGATCCAGCAGGAACGACGTTGGAATGGCAAGGTCTCTGCGACGATCGAAGAGATAGCGGTAAATGATGTTGTAGATGCCGGCCACTTCCGCCGTGGAGACCAGAACAGGGAAGCCGAGCGCAGGTGAAGCGAGCGATCTCGCGGTTTCATCAACATTGACGGCGACAATGTTCAGCTTGTTTGCGGCGAACGCTGTGCGGTACTGATTGAGACGCGCCAACAGCTCGCGGCATACCGAATCACTAGCCTCACAGAAGTTGAGGAGAACATAGCTGCCCAGGAAAGATCTGAGTTCGTGCGTATTGCCTGCGAGGTCTTGTAGAGAAAATTCCGGGGCCTTCAGCGGCTCAATGAGCCATGTTTGTATAGCGGAAGGCAGCTCATCTTCTTTGGTAGGCATCGATGATGGCTCTAGGTAAGACTCCGACGGCGCAGCGAAAGTCTTGGCCGCGAATGTAGCGGAGCCCTCTTCAATCTCGATCCTTTGGTTGACGGACAGGTTTTCAAAAACCTGAGAAAGACCGCTGGGCCAGCGGACGGTGGCGCGGACCGTGCCCTCGTGGCTTCCAACTCCCCAAAAAAGCTCTTTCGTGTGCTGCGCAAGAAATCCTGACCCGGCTTGCAAAGATTTTGTTTGGCGAAGCGCGCCCGCCTCCAGCGTAATTACAGTTCCAATGCCGTCGCGATTGCTTTTCGTCCCGCGCAGGCGAAAGGCGATGGAGTTGCCGATGTCTTTCATCGCGTTGCGCAGAATCCTGATCTGCGGAGCAGTGCGGTTCTTGAGAATCAACTCCAGTCGCCCGTCGTGATCGATGTCGGCGAGCGCGAAGGAGCGGCTGTCATCAAGAAAGTCGAGACCCGCCGGGCCTGATATTTCGGAAAACGTGCCGTCGCGATTGTTTGAGTAGAGCACATTTCTTTCGTAGCCGCTCCACGAGCTATCCGAGCGGATAAGTTCATTCACCGCGTTCCAGCCGTGTTCGTAGGCCTGCGAAGGCGTCGAGTCGTCGGGCGATCTTCCTACTACCTGCCGCCAGAAAAAGCTGCTGAGATCGCTTCGGTCAGCACCTGAGACATATCCATTGGCGATGTACAAGTCGGGGTAGCCGTCGTGGTCAAAGTCCCAAAAGTCCGAGCACCACGACCAGCGGCCCATGGCAACTCCGGCCTGCTCGCTGACGTTCTGAAATTTGCAGTCGCCCATGTCGCGATAGAGCGAATTGCCGCGCGCATGACGCCGATAGAGCGTGCGGACATGGTCAGGCGCACTGGGATGAAAAATCTTCTGCGTAGAAACCCGCTGCCCGGCAGACGACCACATGTTGGCGGCGTAGATGTCCTGATTGCCGTCGTTATCGAAATCAGACCACGCGGCGCTCATGCCGGCTCCGGCCTCCTCGACATGCGCGTCCTTTGAAATATCGGTGAAAGTCCCGTTTCCGTTGTTGCGATAAAGGTTGCTGCGGCCAAAATCATTGGCGACATAGAGATCCGGGAAGTCGCTCGCTCCAGAATTGCCCCAGGCGCAGGCGAAGCTGTAGCGGTTGTTGTTCGTGTTCAGTCCAGCTTCTTCCGTACGATCTATGAAAGTTGCGTTGCCTTCGTTGCGCAGAAGAAAATTTGGTGGACCGTTGCGTGCGTCAAAGTAAGGCACTGGGTAATGATACTGGTCGAGACCGAGATAGTAGCTGTAAAGGCAGAAGTAGATATCGAGGCGCCCGTCGCAGTCATAGTCGGCAAGCGCGGCATGGGTGAATGTTCCCTGAGGCGGCTCGACAAACTTGAAGGCGTCGCGTTTGAGCGAAAATGTTCCGTTGCCTTGATTGAGAAAAAGCAGAGGCCCGCTGCCGCAGACAACAAGCAGGTCTTGTAACCCTTTGTTCTCAAAGTCGGCAAAGAGCGCGCATGAAGAGTTGTCGAGTACGTTGAGGCCGGATTTTTCCGTCACGTCCTCGAATGTCCCGTCACCGCGATTGCGGTAGAGCCGGTTTGGAAGCCCGGACGGCTGGCAGACGTAGAGATCGTCGAAGCCATCGTTGTCAAAGTCGCCCATGGCGATTCCATTGTTGCCGTAAAGGTCGATGCCGCAAGCACCGTCGAGGATAGTGCGCCAGTAATCGGAGCCATGCAGCATCTGCTTGTAGGACTCCGTTGCTCCGAGCGCCTGATGAGTCACGTCAATGAAGACAGGCGCGGACGCGACAGCTCGCGTCTCTTCGCCTACCTCCCATTTTGTGACCGTCCACACGTCCACAGCGCGCGTCCATTCGGTGCTCCAGCTTCCAACCCGCTCTTCGCGGCGCTCATCGGTGTGCGTTATGACGAGGTCATACCGAATATCGAGGCGCAGTATCGGCGGGTCATTTGCAACTTCCTCGATCGCAGTAATTTGAAATTCCGCAGTATCAACCCGCATGACGAGCCCCAGATAGTCACGGAATGCCTTGAGAAACTGCTCGCGTCCGGGAAGCGTCCCGCCGCTGAATCGCCGTTTCACGATCTCGATCCCATGATCGGAACGAAGCTTCGTCTCTTTTGCTGATGTCAATGACGAAGCCGTGACGGATGTATCCAGAAATCTCCCCAGAGCTGATATATCGCGCGCAGACGCCTTGAGTACCTGGCTCCACTGTCCAAGCACCGCGCCGATGTCAGCGGCATATTTCTCCGTGACGTACTCATCCGAGCCGGGAGCAACTTTGCGCAAAACATCTTCAAGCGGCGATTCCGCCGGATAGCTCGGAGTCAATCGCAAATCAGCGAGAGGGAAGTGCGGGTTCAGGCCGGCGGCGTGCAGGAAACCGAAAGGTAAGCCGCTGAAGGGGGCGGCATGGAAAAGCGCGGGGGCAAGCCCCATCCTCTTGAGGAACGCGCGGCGTGAGAAGGATTGATTCGGGTCTTTGCTGCGCGACATCTTTAAAGATTTCCAGTCGGAGAAGCCAGGGAGTTTTCATCCAGCACAAGCATCGTAGCACCCGACCAAAATCTCATTCAAAATGACTAAGCCAAGACGGAACATGGCGAAGCAGCATCTGTCAGCCGTCAAAAATCGGCCTCCACCTTTGGTTTGACTAAGTCCTAAACTTTTTGTTTGACAAAGCATATTTCGGGATTTTATATTGCCGCTCAATCAAATGTAACCGGTTACTTAGCCGGGTCAAATGTATGCGTTTACTCCACCGCGCTCTTAACACTGGCGCAGGAAAGCGGAGGTTTTGGGATGGCTAGTTACAAAAGTGCTCTCAGTTGGTTTCGCTCTTTCGGCTTCATCACCCTCACATGCTTGTGTGCTCTGCTGATCCAGAGCCAGCGCAGCTTTGCGCAGGTGGATGAAGGATCAGTCACCGGAGTGGTTCAAGATACCACCGGCGCTGTAGTCCCGAATGCGACGGTGACGCTACTCAATACGGACGTGGGTCTGTCGCTCGTAACCACCACGAACGGCAGCGGCGTATATACTTTCTCGCCGGTCAGAATCGGGCACTACTCCGTGTCCGTAAGCGCTTCTGGCTTCTCTACGACGACCCAGCAGAATTTGCAGGTGGCCGTGAGTCAGAACCTGCGCGTAAACGTCGAATTGAAAGCCGGCGCCACGACCCAAACGGTTGAAGTGACTGCTGCGCCGCCAGAGCTGCAGACCGAGGATGCGTCAACGGGGCAGGTAATTAACGGGCAGAGCGTGAACGATCTGCCATTGAATGGACGCAACTTTACTTTTCTGGCGCAGCTCAGTGCCGGAGTGAACACTCCACAGGCTGACACGCGCGGCAATGCCGCTAACGGCGCATTTTCCGCGAATGGTCTGCGGCCAGCCCAGAACAATTACCTCCTGGACGGTATCGACAATAATTCCGACAATGTCGACTTCCTGAACGGAACGAACTTTGTCGTGCTTCCTCCGCCGGATGCGATTGCAGAGTTCAAAGTCCAGACATCGGACTATAGCGCTGAGTTGGGTCGTGCCGCGGGTGCGGTCCTCAATGCTACTGTTAAGTCCGGCACGAACAGCATCCATGGTGCCGTCTGGGAGTTTTTCCGCAACGACAAACTGGATGCCGCGGACTGGTTTGAGGACAATGCAGGGATCAAAAAGGGGGAACTTCGCTGGAATCAGTTCGGAGCTTCTATTGGCGGCCCCATCATCAAGAACAAGATTTTCTTCTTCGGCGACTATCAGGGTTTTCGACACGTGCAGGGCAATACCCAGTCTGGGATAGCGGTGCCAACCGTTCTGCAGCGTAACAGCGGTTATACCAATCTATCGGAACTGATCAGCGCGAATGCCTCGAGTGCGCCACGTACTGATGCGCTTGGAAGATCGATACCGGTCGGCACAGTGCTCGATCCAGCAACTACTCGCCAGGCGCCAAACGGCGGCTGGGTTCGCGACCCCATCGGCCTCTCAACCTGCACCGGACCGACCATTTCACTCGCCAGCTGCCCGGGTCTGAATCAGCTTCCTGCCAACAGGATTGATCCAAACGCCGTTGCGCTGTTGAATCTTTTCCCGCTGCCGACCAGTGGGGGCGTCACGTCGAATTTTGGAGTCAGTCCCAATCTCTACCAACATAACAACCAGTTTGATATCCGGGCCGACTTCAATCCTTCAGAAAAAGATCAAGTATACGCACGGGTCAGCTACTGGGACAATCCGCAGTATATTCCCGGGCCTTTCGGAGGCGTAGCGGATGGCGGCGGCTTCCAGCAGGGCGACCAGACCGCGAAATCTTTCCAGGGTGTGGCCGTGTATACACACGTTTTCTCACCAACCACGGTCAATGTAGCGCGGTTTGGGTGGGATCACTTGCACACCTCACGGTTCGGCCCGGTGGGCAACCAGCTTGGGATTCCCGAGCAATACGGAATTCCAGGTATCCCGCAAGTTGCTGGTAACGGCGGCCTTCCCGCCTTTTCATTTGGGGGACTACAAACTTTGGGCAGCAACAGCTTCCTGCCTTCCGACGAAACTACGCAGACCACCCAGATCACCGATGATTTCTCAAAAGTTTACGGAGCGCACAGCTTCAAGGCGGGCATTGAATATCAGCACGTAGTGTTCAATACTCTGCAGCCGGCCTGGTCGCATGGGCAGTTCGACTACAACGGCAGCTTTACGGATATTCCGAGTAACAACAGCAGCACCACAGGCATCGCGCAGTTCCTTTTGCCGCCGGTTGCAGCTCCTGGCATAGCCGTCCCAGGCGTCTCAAACGCTCAAGGCGGCTCTGACCAGGTATATGCCTCCAACATCAACAAGACCTACGATGAACGAATGTACATGGCCGGCTACTTCCAGGACGACTGGAAAGTAAATCCCAAGCTCACCATCAACGTGGGCCTACGCTGGGATTACTTTGGCCCGATCAACGAACAAAATGGGGGGCAGGCTAATTTCGTTCCCGGCGGTACTGGGAACGGCAGTCCTACATTCATCATTCCGGCAACCGGGAAGGATGATAGGTCTCTCTCGACAGCGACAGCCTCTAATGGTCTCTGCGTACCACAGGCTGGCTCACCGGGTTCGTCCGCGTGCCCTGCAGGCACTACACCTCAGGGTTTCACTGATCTGTTGACACAGGACGGAATCACACTCGATTCGACCGACAGGTACGGCAAGGGCTTGCTAAAACCGCAATACAGTAACTGGGCGCCACGCTTCGGCCTTGCCTATCAAGTGGATCCGAAGACCGTGGTGCGCGGTGGGTTCGGCCTCTTTTACAACGCCTTTGAGAATCAGGGATATGGCCCGAACATCGGTGAGAATTATCCCTTTGTATACAACTTCGACTATGTTTCCAGGGTTCCACTTAACGCTCCAAGCGGCTACAGCACAGTCGCACCGGTAAGCTTTGGCACTCCCTTTGGCTCGTGCTCGGGCGGGACCGCAGGCTACGGCGGAACTGCGACCTTCGAGTCCGGCTTCTCCTGCATTGCATTTTCGCCAACCGAAGTAAACGCATCAGGCCTGGGCCTGCAAGGACTTCAGTTCAAGTTCGTAACACCCAAAACCATTGCGGCGAACCTCTCAGTCCAGTATGCGATCACTCGCACGCTGGCGGCGCAGATCGGCTATGTGTTTACGGACGCGAATAATCTTCAGGTAAACCTTGGCGCGAATAACGTGACCAAGCTCCTGCCGTATAACGCGAGCACCACGGGCGTAGTCGGTGGTGGCACCGCAGGTACAGTCCCGTTCCCGGATTTCGGGGGTGGTTCGACCGGACGAATGATTGGCGCCAGCATTTACCACGGCTTGCAAACCAAGCTCGAACAGCAATTTGCGAGCGGACTGAATTACCTCCTCACCTACACCTTCTCGAAGACCTTCACCGACGCCGGCGACTTGCTGAATGGCGGCAGTTTGAACGGCAGCCGAGCAGTGGATATCCCTGGTTTTGGTCTGCGTTCAGATTGGTCACTGGCCTCTTTTAACGTCACCAACGTATTCCACTTCAGCGGCGGATACCAGCTGCCGTTCGGCAAGGGCAAGCACTTCTTGCACGACGCTGGGAAGCTCGAGAATGCAGTGTTGGGAGGGTGGAGCGTAAACTGGATTACCACGCTTCAAGGCGGCCAGCCGCTCAGTTTGGGTTGTCCGACCGGAACAGTCGCAGGTTCAGGCTGCAACGATGTGACTGTCAAAGGGCAGAGTGCCAAGCTTGGGCTGCACACCGACTCGAACGGGAAACTAAGCTGGTTTGGTAATCCACAGGCTTTCCAACAACCCTGTGAGCTGGGATCCGACCTTGCTCCGATTCCGAATTCACCAGCCGGGTGCATTCCTTTGACTGGTTTCGGAGCTTTGGGTTTTCGTCCGGGAACGACCACAGGGCCGGGATACCATCGGTTCGACTTCTCCACGTTCAAGAGTATTCCGATTACCGAACGCTTCAACATGGAGTTCCGGGCCGAGTTCTTCAACATCATCAACCATCCGAATTTCAATGCTCCCGGGTTCGGCGGCAACGGCGTCGTCTCGATTCCCAACTCTACCAACTTCAACAACTCCAACTTCGGCGAAATCGGATCGACTCGTGATGCTCCTAATGCCCCGAGACAGATTCAGTTTGCTCTGAAGCTCTACTACTAGGCTAAGATGAAAGCACCCCGTAAAGGCCCGCTTGATGCGCGGTCTTTCGGGGTGTTCTTGCGTAGCGCTTAGCATAAAAGGGTAGGCTGTGAGCAGAAAGTGTCGATCGCGGTGGTTGGTTTCAGCCTCTCTTGCGCTTTGCGCGGCGTTTGCCGCAGGCCAGGATCGACAAGCGCTGGATCGTCAGTTCCAGTCCGCTGTCGCCAACTATGATACAGAACACTATACCGAGGCCGCGGCGCAACTCGAGGCCCTGCTGCCTTATGGATCAAAAAGTTTTGAGGTTCATGAATTGCTGGGGCTCATCTATGCCGCACAGTCGCAGGACTCCAAAGCTGTTGACCAGCTTGAAATCGCGGCCCACCTGAAACCTGACTCGGCAGCGGCGAGAACCAATCTCGCTGCCAGCCTCTTTCACGCTGGAAAATCTGTACAAGCTGAAGAGCAGTTTCGCAAGGCGCTGGAGCTTGATCCGCAGGACTATGACGCCAACCACAATTTGGGCGAGCTCTACGTTCAGTCAAGAAACATGACTGAAGCGATTCCACTGCTCGAAAAAGCACAGAAGATTCGGCCTTCTTATGACAACGGCTATGATCTGGCGCTTGCTTATTTCCTTACCGGGAAGCTGGATCAGGCACGTCAGCTCGTCCAAAATCTCGAACTGATAAAAGACACGGGAGAGCTGCACAACCTTCGGGCACAGATCGAAGAAAAAGACGGAAAGTATCTGGCAGCTGTGAACGAATACGAAACCGCCGCCCACATGGACCCCAGCGAGAACAACCTGTTTGACTGGGGAAGTGAACTGTTGTTGCACCGCACGTATGAGCCGGCGATAGAGGTGTTTCAACAGGCCACACAGCGTTATTCAAAGTCGCCGCGGCTGTTTATCGGGTTGGGAATGGCGCTTTACTCGCGCGGCAAGTATGACGACGCAGTAAAGGCGCTGCTGACGGCGGCCGACCTGAATCCATCTGATCCGCGCTGCTATCTGTTCCTCTCGAAAGCATACGGCGCTTCGCCGAACGAGACAGACGACGTGATCCGGCGGTTCCGCCGCTATGCTGATCTCGAGCCTAACAATGCTCAAGCCGTTTATTACTATGCAATGAGTTTGTGGAAAGGGAAGCGTGTCGAGGATCCCGGACAGGACCTCCAGGATGTTGAGTCACTATTGGAAAAATCGATTACGCTGGATCCGAACCTGGCTGACGCTTATGTGCAGCTAGGTAATTTTTATGCCGACAAGCGCGAGTATGCGAAGTCTGTTCCCGAATACGAGAGCGCGTTGAAACTCAATCCAAACCTCGCCGATGCGCACTACCGACTTGGACAGGACTACGTTCACACAGGTGAGAAAGACCGGGCGCAGGCAGAGTTCGAAGTATATCAGCGGCTCCGGGCAGAGCAACTCGCCGAAGTTGATAAAGAGAGGGCAGAAGTCCAACAATTTGTGTATTCGGAAAAGGAAGCTTCTTCTTCCACCAAACAGTGAAAATTCTTGAGTCGGGCTTTAAAGGTGTATTTGAATGACATTGGGATCATCATTTTCGGGAACATTCAAAGAACACCTCACCAATCCGAGGGAATTCGCACATCGCCTCAGTTGCAGCCGTAGAGATTTTTTGCGAAATGCAGCTGGAGTCGTGCTCGGCTCGGCGCTGATGAGCGCGAGTCCTTTTGTTCGCGGAGCAGCGGCAAAAAAGCGGAAGATTATCGTTGTTACCTTCGGCGGCGGCGCGCGCGATCAGGAAACATTTGCTCCCGAGGGGCAGGAAAATATCCCGCACATGCTGCACGAGCTGATTCCCCAAGCGAGTTTCTTTACGCAGGTGGTGAACCATGGAATCCTCGGCCACTACGTTGCCACAGCGAGCCTGGTGACCGGCGTCTATGAGACCTTCAATAATTTTTCGGCAGTGCCGCCGGAACATCCTACGGTTTTCGAATATTTCCGCAAGGACTTGAAACGTCCTTCATGGGACGCCTGGGTGGTCGCTCCCAGCAATGGCTTCAATCGAATCGGCGAGAGCGATTACCGTTCGTTCGGTCCGGGCACGGGCGCAAGAGTGATTTTGCCGAAGCACCTGCTGACAGCCGCGATGTCAGAAAGCACGACTGACTATACGCATCTGCTGCGCGATAACTATGAGACCCCGCTATACACGCCTGAGTTAGTGGGCAGCGAGTTTGAGCTACAGCAGATGGAGACAATCCTGAAGCTTTCGGTCGATGATTTCAAGGCGCACGCGAAAACACTGTCAAGCCCTGATGAGCTCTCGATGTACATTGTGCGCCAGCTCATGCGGCAGCAAGCTCCCAGCCTGCTCTGGATCACTCTGCACGATATGGACATCGCGCACTCTGGGGCCTATTCACTCTATATTGAGGGAATCCAACGCACCGACCGGCTTTGTGCGGAGCTTTGGAAGGCGGTGCAGAGCGAGCCTGAATACGCCGGGAATACAACGATCTTCATTCTCCCGGATTTTGGACGCGATTCCGACCAGGATTCGGGTGGCAACGGATTTCAGCACCACCGCACCGGCGATCCCGCCTCGCGCACGACGTGGATGATGGTGCTCGGCGCGGGCATTCACGAAGGTGTTGTCTACGATCAGCCCATGCAATCCACTGATCTGGTGCCGACACTCGGAGCGATCATGGGGTTCTCTCCTACGGTGGCGCAAGGGCGTCCAGTGCCGGAATTGCTATAGCCATGCTTCCACGCGATCTCAAAGCCGAACAGTTCAATGCATATCCTCCGGAAGCGCATGCGCTGGCTGTGGCCCATCTTGGCACGCTGCAGCAACTTCCACTCAGCTTCCTGCCCAATCTGCTTCGTGAGGTGATCGACTACGATTACCGGTTTCCCGCGGAGCGCGCGACTCTCGACAAGGAACTGACAAACCTTGGCTCGCTTTCGCCAGAGCAGATGAAAGAGTGGTTTCAGCCGTTCTCACAACTCACGCTTTCATCCCAACTGGAAGACTTCAACTGGGTCAACCAGCCGGCGCAGTTCGTTGAGCAGCTTTCCGCATTTCTCTGGTCCACACACCAACTGGACGCCTTCCGTAAAGCCGCCCTCGAATATGGCGATCGCCTGCGCGCTGCAGTACCGCCTGAAAAACCGGCGACGCCTCGCCTCGGAATTGCGATTATCGGGCAGGGCCTCGCATCTTACGATGCGCCGTTGTTTCGCAATCTGCGCGCGCATGGAACATACTTTGAGCGCGTCAAGCCGGACAACGGAGTTGAGCTTCTCCTGAAAGGCGTGGCCGGGCGTGCAAAGGCGCATCCCGTTCCCTATGGGCACTGGTATATCGAAGGCAGTCACTTAGTCGATCACGATCCCTCGCTGACTTGCGTTTCCTATCAGGCGCTGGAACCAGTTCGCTCCGCGCTGCTGCGCAACATGCAGGGAGACATTAAGCGTCCGGGCATGGGGCCTGAGGAGTTGCGCACGCATATGGCCGAGTTGACCCCAGCCGATCTGGGCATGGACAAGTCCGGAGACGAGGTCCTGAATCGTTTTCAGGTCAAGGTGCTTACCGAAGGCTCCGGCACGCAAATTTTTGCCACCACGTTTGCACAGTGGGCGGCACGCGAGGCGCTGCGACGTGCGCAGCCCCTGACGATGCTTGTCCGCTTTGGCCCTCGCCAGCGACAACGGCCCATGAACGAGCTGCTCTCGAATGACCGGACCACTCCCGCAGAACTTGATTTGACAGGCTCTTTGGTCGACGCGGATATGGGCGCCTACTATAACTGGATCAATCAGCAGCGGCTGACCGGCGCGGAGCAATCTTCATTTCTGGTGTGGTTTGAAGGCCACAGCCAGGCCCTTGCGATTGGCCCATCGCTCGCCCGAGGAACGGTCTCAAATTCGCCAGCTGGTCTGGGAGAGCTGCTTTCCTGGGCCAGCGCATAAAGCCTCCTTGAAATAGTCGAATAAATATCTCCACCCTTTGTTACTCTTTCTGCATTCAAATTTTGTCCGATCACGGAGTGGACATCCATGTGGCGACTGGTCCGCGAGTTAGTGAGACCGTATCGCGGTTCATTGCTGGTAATTCTGTTGGCCATGCTGACGGAGACGGCGATGAGTCTTGCAGCGCCGTGGCCGCTCAAGATCATTATTGACAACGTTGTCGCGCACCACAGGCTCGCGCCGTGGCTGGATCACATTGCGCGTCCCATGCTTGAAGGCGGCCAGAAAATGCAGGTTGCAGCCTTGGTGGCGCTGGCGGCATTGCTCATCGCCGTAGTTGGCGCGGTTGCAAGTTATGTAGACAGCTATTACACGGAAAGCGTTGGTCAATGGGTTGCCCATGACCTGAGAATGCGGACATATCATCATCTGCAGCGCCTCTCGCTGGGTTATTACAACACGCATCAGACCGGATCGTTGCTCAGCACAATCACAACGGACATCCAGACGATTCAAGGCTTCGCAGCCTCTTCCAGCCTCGATATCCTCGTCGATCTGCTCACTATCATCAGCATGTTGGGCCTCATGTTCTGGCTCAACTGGGACTTCACCCTGATAGCTCTGGGAATTACGCCATTCCTGCTGCTGTTTGTTTCGCGATTCAAGAAGGCGGTGAAAAAGGCAACCCACGAAGTCCGCAAAGAGCAGAGCGAAATTGTCGCTGTGGTGCAGCAGGGACTCGAATCGATGTCGGTCATCAAGGCTTTCGGCCGGCAGGAAGAGCAGCAGAAGCAACTAGGCAAGGTGAGCCACGCGACTGTTGATGCGGCGCTGCGGGCAAGAAGGATAAAGTCTCTACTGTCTCCGGTGGTTACGGTGACCGTGGCTGCCTGCACGGCTGTTGTATTGTGGCGCGGCGCATGGCTGATTGTGCATGACATAATGACAGTCGGAGCGCTTACAGTTTTCCTCGCGTACCTCAGCCGGTTCTTCAAGCCGGTCAAAGACCTCGCCACTATGACCAACCAGATCGCACAGGCTGCAGTCGGTGTGGAGCGCGTGCGCGCCATTCTGGACACAGACAGCATCATCCCGGAAAAGCCTGACGCGATTGCGCCCGGGCCTCTCACCGGCGCCATCGAGTTTCAGAACATCGCTTTTGGATACGATCTGAAAGTACCTGTGCTGCGCGATGTGACCTTCAGAATTGAGCCGGGACAGTTCATTGGCGTTGTGGGCCCTACAGGTGCAGGTAAATCGACCATCCTGAGCCTCATTCCGCGTTTTTACGATCCGATTGCCGGAGTTGTGCGGATTGATGGCAAGGACGCTCGCGATTTGAAGCTCAAGGACCTTCGCGACCAGATCGGCTATGTTCTGCAAGACACCGTGCTCTTTCGCGGCACTGTGGCAGACAACATTGCTTTCGGCCGGCCTGACGCAACCAGCGACGAAATTATTGCAGCTGCGAAACTGGCAAATGCTGATGAGTTCATCGCAAAGATGCCTGACGGTTACAACACCATGGTAGGCGAGCGCGGGGTTACCCTTTCAGGCGGACAGCGTCAGCGAATCGGGATTGCGCGAGTGATGGTCCGCAACAGCCCGATTCTTCTCCTCGATGAGCCGACAGCAGCACTCGATACGGAATCGGAACATCTGGTAATCGATGCGCTTGAAAGACTAATGAAGGATAAAACTGTGATTACTATCGCGCACAGGCTCAGCACGATTCGTGACGCCGACAGGATTCTCGTGATTAGCGGCGGGGTCGTTGCCGAGTCCGGCTCGCACGATGAGTTGCTGATGCGCAACGGCATTTATGCGGGCCTGTATCATGCGCAGTTCAAGGACCTGCCCGTACGAGTTTCCGCCCATGAAATGCGTGTTGGCCTGAAGACAGCATCCGCGGAGGGAGCATAGATGTCGCGTTCGCTGATTGTGCTGCCCGATGATTCGGTTCGTCCGCTCGTGGACGCGATCCAGCAGTCTTCAAAATCGCTTCGGATCAAGATGTTTGTCTTCTCTGATCCTGTTCTTATGTGGGCTGTAATAGCGGCGCACGATCGTGGCGTCAATGTCCGCGTGATGCTCAACCCGGCACGGCGCAGCGGTGAAAAGGAAAACGACGACACTCACCGAATGTTGACGGATGCCGGAGTTGCCGTGCTCGACAGCAATCCGGTCTTTGACGTGACCCATGAGAAGTCGATGGTGGTTGACGACCAGTCCGCATTTATTCAGTCGCTTAACTGGCAAACCAAAAACTTTACCCGGACGCGCGACTATGCAGTTCTGACGCAGCATAAGCATGAGGTGGACGAAGTGATCGCGTGCTTTGACGCTGACTGGAACCGGCAGGAGTTCAATCCCGGCGACCAGTCACACCTTATCTGGTGCACCGGCAACGGGCGCCAGCGTATCGCGCAGTTCATCGATGAGGCCCGGCATTCCTTGTGGGTGCAGAATGAGCGTTATCAGGACCCGGTGATTATCGAGCGCCTGGTGCGCGCCCGCAGGCGTGGAGTACACGTCAAAGTCATGATGCGGCCTCCGCATACTTTAAAAAAAGACAAGCTGGTTGAGGGCATTGGTGGCGTTCGCATTCTCGACGACGTTGGCATCAAAGTGCACAAGCTGAAGGGTCTGAAGCTCCATGCAAAGCTCCTGTTTGCCGATGATGCGCGGGCGATTATTGGTTCAATCAACCTGGCGCCTGGCAGCTTCGACAGCCGCCGCGAGCTGGCCATCGAAGTGCGAGACGACAGCATCACCAGCCGCATTCATGAAGTGCTGCACCAGGATTGGGAAAACTCAAAGCCGATTGACCTCACCGATGAGGGCCTGCTATCCGAGCTTGAAGACGTTGACGAAAACGTATCGGAAGACTTGGCATTGGGAAATCACAAAAAGAAAAAGACTGATGCGTAGAGTCGCCCCTTATTCAGTCGGTGCATGAAGCACCGAATCGCCGGACAATCGAACCGTGACAATTTCATGCGGATGAATATCCACTTGAAAGCTGTTCGCCCCTTGCGTGGATAGTTGCTTCTGGTCGCGCTCGACTGCGTCTGTCTCCACCGCTTTGCGAATCGCCAACAGCGGCGTCCTGATTGTAACGGTGCGCGCGTCTCCGCCCAGGTCAATCAGCCGGAGAATCGTCCCATCTCCATCTTCCGCAGGCTTCCATGTGTCGAGCAAGACATTTGGGTCGTTGATGGTAAGGAAGCTGGATGTTTTGCCGTCCAGTGGACGAGGCAGGTCGAGCGCCTTGTCCTGCGAAGTAATTTCGTCGGCTTCAAGCGGGGTAATTCCCTCCCATCCCATGCGGCTCAACGCAGCTGCATCCGTAGAAGGCGCACTGGTCACAACAAAGCGAAAACGAAAATCGTCGCCCTGCGCCGCGCGATAGTTGGTGTGCCAGTAGTTGTTCATGGCATAGGCAAAGATGCTTCCTGAGCGCTGTCCGAACTCCATAGGCCATGCGCCGCGATTGATGTCTCCCAGCGTAACCAGTGGAGTATCGAGCGGCATCACCGTTACTGATACGCCGTCCTGCTGCACCGAAACCCAATGCTGCACTGAGAACCACTCATGGCCAGCGCCGGGATACATGTCCTTCGACGGATCGACCACTCCGTTCTGGATTTCATACTGAAATTGCGGATGGCTCATCGCAAAAGGAAACGCAAAGTAGACAGCTTCTTTGGTCAGCGCTTCTTTCTTGGTGACGTCTTCTACAAATTCAATCTTCTTCTCGCTTTTAAAGAGCCGGATTTCATTGACGATCTTCGGCGTGTTTTCTGCCGAGCTCTCAAGTCGCGCGCGCCAGCCGTAGGCCGTGCGTTCCACTCCAATCAGCCGCCCCTGCGCCGCTCCATGAATCTGCAATTCCGGCTTTGGCGAGACGACACGGTATTGCAGCAGGCTGTTCGGCTCCTTGTCGCCGCCCGTGACGTAGAGATACTGGCCGAAGCGATAAGGACTGTTCTCATCTACCAATTCTTTCTTGAGCTGCTTATCGTAAATGCTTCGCACCGCGCCCGAAGACGGATCAAGCTCTACGCGGTAATAAGGGCTTTCAAGCGTAGTGCTCGAACTTGTCTCATCTGCCGAAGGTGATTTCTCGGCCCGGCGGAAATAGTAGACCTTGTACCCAACCTGCGGCACGTCTTTCGCAACGAATTCGACGCGGCGAAAATCATTGCCTTCGTGGACGACTGAATAAGGAACCGGCTGATCTGTCGCGCGATCGACAATTTCCTGGTCTTTATCGAGATCAATGCTGACAACGCCATCCCGATCCCAGTTCAGCGGATTGAAAACGATGAGGCTGCCCACGCCAGCGGCAATTGAATCGGCCAGGCTGGCCATACTGCCGCGAAGCAGATGGTCGCGCAGGTCAGCAGCAGTGGTGGCGCGCGAATCCTTTACGCGCAGCTGCTCGGTCGCCTCGCGGCTCGTCGGATCGGAAACGCTGTTGTATGAGAGCCAGGTGTGCTCATCCATCAGCACCATGTTCTTCCACATTGCGTCCAGCGCATCGTGATCGACAGCGAGCCGTGGATTCACGAGCGAGCTGATGGTCGCCAGCTTCTCGGCGGATGGTCCGCGACTCTCGTTCTCGCGCTCCAGGGCGGCATAGAAAGCATCTGAACCGATGCCGTCTTCCCAATAGGGGCCGCCGTCTCCGCGAACAGTCGGAATGCCGTCTCCAAACTGCTTCGCAATGTCGGCAAGCGCGTCATGAAAGCCGGAATACTGTATGCGCGGATAGGCGTAGAGCGCATTCCACTTATTTGCCAGTTCAGCCTGCTGCGGAAACAAGTCTGTGTTTTCAACCTGAGTGCCGAAAATAATCGCAGCGCTCGCACGATATCCCGGATGCTGGTACATCTGCAGGAAGAGTGGCAATATCTCCTCGCCCGTTTCCGGCAGGGGCGGCAGGCCGAAGAGAAACTGCATCTGCATGTAATGCCGCGAATACCAGAAGAGCACCTTCTTGCCATCAGGGCCCTCCCAATACATCGGCGAATTTTCGTTCAGATGTCCCTGCAGCAGAACAGGTGCGCGGTCGTTGTTGCTTCCGGCAAGAAAATACTGAATGCCCGCTGCCGCCAGCACCGACGCATACGACCACGAATAAGACGGGACGTCCGTGATGTTGGCATAGTTGAGCGGAGTGTGATGAACGCGGCTGAAGTCAGCGCTGGGATAGAGTGAGCGAATCAGCGTCTCAGCCGTGGGAAAGCCGGTAAGCACATTGGCATATTGCGCAGGAATGTAAAGCTGCTCATTCTGGATCGCCTGAATAACGCGCTGCTGCTCCTGCGGTGTGCGTGACTTGAGATATTGCTCCAGGTTCCATGAGCCGTCCGTGCTGAAGCGGAATGACGGATGCTTCGCCGTCAGGTCCATCGCTTCGTCGAGAATCCGACTCTGGATCGTCGCGACTTTTGCCTGATAGTCCGTGTAGCCGACGTCGAGATGAACGTGTGGGACAAGATAGAGCGTCCACTTCTTTTGCGGCTGAATCGTCTGCGTGAAGTGTGTCGCGTGTCCATTGAGATTCAACATCAGGCGGGCTTGAGTGTCGGCAGGGAATTCTGGAACCGCTAATTGAACCCGCTCTTCGCCGAAATCCTGATCAGCATGAAGGGTCTGCTTGTAGTGCTGGCCCGCGATTTCGACATCAACCTGCCCGGAACGCAGGCGCTCGCCGGAGCGAACGAAAACATCAACCTGCTCTGTGAGCGCTGCGCCGTGCTGCTGATAAAAAATCGTGGGCTCTGCCTGCGCAGTTGGGCCACCTGATAACGCCGGCAATCGGTCAAGCTCTACCGCATCATAATTAAACCCCGCGTCGGGGACGCCTTTGTCGGCGGTCGCGATAGCCTGCAGTGCAATGCTGTTCATCCCCCGACGCAGATAGCTTCTAGGAAAATCAAATTCAACAGTTGTGTGAGCATATGCCGGAAAGAAGGCGGCCATGGTGTCGCCCATGCTGTAATCCAGTTTGGGATGCAGGTAGAACGTTCCTGAGATTCCATTGATGGAGACACGGAGCGCAGGCATGCTGGAATGCTCTATTAGTAAAGAGACGCGGAGACGATATGCAGGCGATGGCGTAGCAGGCAGCGAAAACTGGATCGCACGCGGTGCAGACGATGCATCCGGATGACCTGAAAAAAACAGCGCAGGTGCATATCCATACCAGTCCTTGTTCGCCTGGTCTTTGCCGATGGCGAATGTCACAGGCTTCTGCGGCGCACCATCAGCGAATTCAGCGGAGGAGCGATCAAACGTGCCAATGCGCCAGACCTCGGTTTGCGCCTGCGCATGGTCACCAAGGCAGAAAGCTACAAGTATGAAAAGAAACTGTCCCGCAGACTTGAAAGGCATGCAAACTCCGTTATGGTAGCGATTCCACTGCGGGTCTAATAGTAAATGGCGCATCCCTTCTTTGGCACAATTTCGGGACGAAATCTCATCTGTTGCGGCGTATACTCCTGCTGTCCGGTCATAAAGGGTCTTCCGTGCAGCCTGCTCCTGTTGAAGCGCGTTCTGCTTTTCTAGTTAAGGTTTTCGCTTTTGCAGTTCTAATGGCAACCGTGTCTGCCTGTGCGCAAATTCACTGCGCTCCCATTGCTCCGCACAATCCAACTCCGGCTGAAGAAGCATACGCGCAGGGAAACTATGATGCGGCGGAGTCACTTTACATGCAGACATTGCAGCAGAGCCCGCAAGATGCGGCTTTATCTGCGGCATTGGTGAAAACGCTGCTACGCGAGGGCAAGCTTAGTGATGCTGCGGCATTGGCGAATAAAGCCCTTGCCGACAATCCCAATTCCGCCACTGCATTGACAGCAGTCGCAGAAGTGCAGTACCGCGAAGGCCGGCCTTGGCTGACGCTGCAGACTCTCGATAAAGCCGCGAAACAAGACAACTGCTATGCGCGGGCGCATCTCATCCGCAGCCGGATTCTGCGCATCGATTCGATGTACGCCTCGGAGCGCAAAGAGCTGCAGATGGCCTACGACATCGATCCGACAGACTCCGACATCAGACGCACATGGCTGCAGATTGATTCTCCCGCAAAAGATATTCAGGGAACGGAAGCCGCCCTCGCCACAATGACCAATGTGGACGCGGACCTGCGCGAGAAGGCCATGGCTTCGGTCCATGCGCTGATGGGGCAGCTTACCGAAAATTCAAAGACATGTAGCAGCGCACCTCTTACATCCGCAGTGGACTTGCCGCTTGTGCCTATGCTGCCTGACGGGAAACATGTCAGTGGATATCAGTTGGAGGTCCAATTTCCACAGCGAAAAGCAAAACTTATCGTCGATACAGGAGCGTCGGGCCTGTACATCAGCCGCGCACTGGCCGACGAGAACAGTTTCCAGCATGCGGTGGGCGACCCGCCTGACACCGTCCGCGTGGACAGCATT
>NZ_DASQIX010000062.1:0-52149 GCF_035631355.1 Alloacidobacterium sp. | reverse complement strand
CGTTGCTTGTCTGCTCTGCGCTGGTATCGACCGCACATTGAGACAGTCTACGACAGGCATGGACAGCTAACTCGGGCCCCCGGAAATTTTGCATCAAGGGGAGGGGAGGGAGGAACCATTATGCAAGAGAAAGCAAACTTTCAGCCGTGCCTAAAACCAAGACCAGCAAAACCACAACAGGAAAGAACGCCAGTCGCGCCGCAGAGGATGCGGCGAAAAAAGCACAGAGGACCGAACAAAAGTACGACGAGAAGCGCGGAATCTTTACGAAATGATTGTGATTGCGCTGCTCATAAAATGCGAAACGCCAGTGAATGCTTCAGTTCACTGGCGCCACAATTCTGTAGCCCTCCCCCAAGTGCTACTCAATGATGGAACTGTAGCTGTTCTTCCTTTCCTTCCGAAACCCCTCTTTGGGTTTCCTTGCTGCAGCAACTTGTAATCATCAAGAGGTTACCGGCGAAAAGTGCTAAAGGCTATACCCGGTCATTTCGGTACGTCTTCCTCCTTTGGTTGATACCAGGCTTCGCGTTTCTGCGGAAACAGCCTCTCGCGTTGAGACACTAATGAAGCCATGACTCGACTGGCCAGGAATGTGGCGTATTCGATCTCTTTGTCGAGCTCTGGGTTGGAACTTGTGTTTTCAAATGTCGCCGGCCACTTCGCTGTCCGAATCGCCAGGACAAGACAGGTAGCGATCAAGAGCGAAGGTCCAAGTTTGGGCCAATCCGTGGAAACGTTGTAGCCGCCGATCTCAGGTTCAGAAGGCATGTTTCGTCCTCCGCGCCCACGCTTCAAAATCACCAGATAGTCTGCCCTTGAATATTTCGGCTGCAAGATAGCGCCGTCGCTCGCCACACAATGGACAGGTATGGATAATCCATGAGTCCGGCATGATGTGCTCTGGGGCAACTATGTTCTCTCGGCAGCGCTTACAGGTGATAACGAAATCGTGAATTCGTTGCGGCGGTCCGTGGAACACGCCATCCATAATAGCGAAGAAAAGGAGAAAATAATTCACAATATAAGCATTCAAATAAATCTTTTAGATTCAGATAAATATGGCGATATTGCACAGCATTAGATGCAGTCATTCTGCTTGAATTCCTTCTCGTCGAAGGTATTCTTCAGAATCGGGACAACGTCATCCATGTAAGAGCGACCCGTCTGAGGGAGCTATCCGGCTACTCCTTAGAAGTGCAGTCCCATGATTTCCATTAGCGACAAAGGAAAGCGGAGCCTGTTGAGACAGGCTCCGCAAAATTGGAATATAGCTTAAGCTGCCGCTGATTTCTTCGCGGGTTTCGTCTTAGGTTTGGCAGAAAGTCTATTCGCTGTTCTCGATTTCTCTTTCGCGGCGAACTCCTGCTTTACCTTTGAAGCGATAACGTCGGGGTCCACTTTGTAGTGCTCGGCAGCTTCTTTCAGCACTGCGCCAGCATCCGTCTGACTCCGAGCAGATTGCAATATGACCATTTCCACCAGCAGCCGTCCAAGATCGCCCTCATCAGCCTTGCGAATGAAGGCACCTACCAGCTTGACAATCGATTCGCTGTCTTTCGCCCTCTTGATACTGCGATGCCGCGCAATGATCTCGAGACGACTTTCGTCAAGCAGTGCTGAGAGGTGCTCAGCTATGAAGAAAAGATCACGCTTCATGAGTCGTACCGGAACTGCGGCCACGATGGCTGCCAGCGTTCGCATACCCGTGGCTTGAGCCAAAGCCTCTTCGCGGTGGCGTTTCTCCTGCTCGGCTTGCCATTTCGTATCTTCGAGCAAGACGTGATGCCACTCATCAACGGGCGGGCGAAAGCCATGAGGCGAACACCAATCTGTCGGCTGCGCACTGCGGGACGGCTGATAGATTCCGGGTTGTCGACGCTCAGTATTTTGCCCATCGTGAGGGCCTCCTAAGTCTCTACGAGTCGCGATACCGGCTGATACCATTCGGTATCGCGGATTCTTCAAGGTACTGATTTCGTTCGCGGTAGCATTCGCTACCAGTTGGTAGCGAACGCCACCCTTTCAGGGGTGGAGTGTCGAGATACAGCTGCTGCGGAGCAGCATTTCCGTTCCTCCACGTGTCTTGGGTCCGAATCATGGCTTCACTCCCCGGGCTGACTCTATCGACTCCACCCCTGCTATTGGCTTCGCTACAGGCTTACTCCTGGGCTCTGCAGGCACTCCTGCCCTGCGCACGCGCAGGGTAGGAGTCACGCGCCGGGCATCGGAGGACTTCAGGTAATCTTGGAACTCACGATCTTTGGCGAAGACGTAGTTGAGGGCCTTAGCCACTACCTCGCCAGCGGTGGCATGGATAAGCACTGCTACTTCGATGTCATATAGCACATCATTCCCAACACCAGCGTGGGCTATGAAGGAACCACAAGTGTCCCTTGTGGCAACCCGCATCTAATGGGCGGTTGTACTGCATCTATCGATGCTCTTCGTTGTGGAGAGCCCTGCACATCAACTCGATGCGAGGCTCTGCTGATCCGAATGACAAATCAGGAATGAAGTCAATGAGATTGGCAGAAGCGACAGTTGCAACCTGTCCCGTATGCCAGTTCCATTTTTGCCCCAAAGCTCCTATTTGTTACTTCGCATAGGAGGTAAATATGTGGCCAAGACAAGTCACAACAGTTTTTTCGGCACTCGCCGTAGCTCTGCTGATACTCACCGTAGGGAGAGTCGCTGCGCAGGACGTCAGGTACAACTTCATGCCGGGGACAGACTTTTCGAAGTTTTACACCTATAAGTGGGTGGCAGTTCCAAACGCAACTTATCCGAACCAGATTGTGGATGCGCAGATCAAGGATGCCATTAATTCTCAATTGTCGGCCAAGGGCCTTACGTTGACTGATAGTGACAAGGCCGATCTTTATGTCGCCTACCAGACGTCAATCGATCAGCAAAAGCAGTGGAACGCTTACGGCATGGGCGGTGGATGGCGCTTCGGAGGCGGGATGGCGTCTGCCACCAGCTCGACCATCGACGTTGGGACGCTAGTCGTGGATATGTATGATCCGTCCACCAAACAGCTTGTTTGGACCGGACGTGCGACCAAGACACTCAATCCCAGCTCGAACCAGGAAAAGAACCAGAAGAATCTGAACAATGCCATGGCGAAGTTATTGAAGAACTACCCGCCAAAACACTAGCGGAACAGCTTCCGAGATAAATCAGGGAAGGAACATGACATGAGCAACAAAACATCTCAGGGGATCAGTGTTTCCTTGATCCTGTGCTCGCTTGTCGTTGGCTCGGTACTTACTAGCTCGGTAAACGCTCAAGGCCCGAGTTGCAGCAGCGAGTTGCCGATGTCAAAGGAACAATGGCGAAGACCAAGCAGGCCCTTGCGCAATACACCTGGAATCAAACGGCCACTATCAGCCTAAAAGGCGAGCAGAAAAACAGGAACACTTCCAGGTGCGTCTTGGTCCCGACGGTAAGCCGCAAAAGACCTCCCTTGATCCTCCGGCCCAACCAGCCGCGCAAAGTGGCGGAAGAGGAGGACGACTCAAGGAGCATGTAGTCGCAAAAAAGAAGGAGGAATACGAAGACTACGCTAACCAGATCAAGGCATTGATCCAGCAATATGTCCCTCCGGATAAGGATGCAATCGATCAAGCTCGCCAGAAGGGCAACATTGCTTTGAGCTCAGAAGCCGGCACGCCAGAGCAATACAAACTCGTAATTTCCAACTACCTCAAGCAGGGTGACGCCCTGACTCTGGTTGTGGACAAGGCACAGAAGGGTCTTGTGAGCTTATCCATCGCGAGCTACTTAAATGACCCCAAGGATGCGGTCAACGTGACGGTTCAATTTAGCGCTATTCCTGACGGACCGAATCATGTGTGGACGGAGACCATAGACGGTGTCAGCAAACAGTTAACTATTGCTATCCAGAACAGCAATTACCAGAAGACGACTTAGTCAGTCAGCCAATCTCAACGATAGTCGCTTCTCTAACTTGCTTTGTGGTGTGTGTGTGACATCGTCGACATTTTATCTCTAACTGACACTTGTGACAGTTGCTGGGGTGCCGATAACGATGTACGTTTGGGCTCTTAATGAATCGCGGGCCACTAAATTGGACATCCAGGAGTGAAGAATATGCACATACAGAGAAGATTGTCGAAGTACGTCGCAATGAACATAGTGATGCTGGGTATAGTGCTGGCTGGAAGCAGCCCTGCGTTTTCGAGAGACAAGTATGAAACGATCGACGCGCAGGCGTTCGGCACTGGCACCCAACTGGGCCAGAATATTGGGGTAACGCTGAATATCTACGAGTTCTCAACACCCGCAGACAGAACAAATCTCGTGCAGGCTTTCGAGAAGGGCCAAAATCAGGGATTGGTTACTGCGCTCCAGAAAATGAGAGCCGTAGGCCACGTCGAGATTACAGGCACATTGGGCTATGATTGCGCCTACATAGCCATGACGCCGACACCAACAGGCCGACGGATCGTTTTTGCCACCAATCGACAGATCAGGTTTGGAGAGGCCTGGACAGACAGCCAAACGATGTCCTACGACCTCACCGCCGGCGTACTGGAACTTAACGATCAGGACAAAAGTAAGAGTACTGGGTTTCTCTACCCATTAGCGCAACTGATCCTTGACAAAGAAGGCAAGCTGCAGTTGGACCTCAATCAGAATCCGTGGAAGTTACAGGATGTTATCGATTGGAAAGGCACGCAGGGAGTCAACTGATATCCTGTCTGCCACGGTTATTCTTCAAGCCGGATTCTGGAACGAGGGTTCAACAATTTGTAATAGCCGGGATAGTTTTGACTATCCAAACGAGGTAAGTTATGAAGTTCTTCCAACACCTTGCCATGCGAGGCGCTTTGCTCGCCATGTCCCTTATCCTGTTAGCTCAAGTAACCCAAGCACAGGACGAGAAAAGCAGGTACGCCTGCTCGGAGGCGAATCCCGCCTCGATTTGCACTGCCAGCAACACATGCGGATCTAGCTCAGAGCCATGCTCTGTTGATGTAAAGCGCACTGCCAATTCCGCTTCTGCGACTCCCAGCATTGAGGATGCGAAGGGAAATTCTACTTTCTGCGTGAAGGCAGGCACATCGGTGACCTGGAAGAGCGACACGAAACATCAGGGGTTCATCGTCGACATGGGCCCGAAAACACCGTTCTCGACCGGCGACATTATTGGCGGTTCAGACAAGTCCGTGAGTGTAGTTGCCAAGACTCCAGGGTGCTACAAGTACTCCGTTGGAGCGTGCCTTTCAGGAGCAATCTACGGAATGTGCGGGAACAGCATGGCTGAACTTATCGTGGTTCCGTAAGAAAAAGCGAGTACGCTCACTCTGATTGCTTTGAGCTGTTTTCGGCTTAGAGGTGTCGGGTCTTTCCCAGTTTTGTACGGAGTCGTTGTGTCTTCAATCATTTACAGTATCAACATGTACGGAGTTATTTTGCTTTCAATGAGTTATTTATAAAATAGAAAAGGCAGGGCTTAACGCCATGCCTTTTCCTGTCAGATTCTTTTCTACTTCTATTTTAGCAAATTGCCGAAAATTTCCTGCTCGCTATCCAGCGGTCTATCCCATTGAAACTAAGTTAGTTAGCGCTCAGACTGGCGTTCTTGGGGCTTGACAAGAATTCATGCAAGAAAGAGAGCCCCGTTCTCTGGCAAGTAGGCACTTCGACACGAACAGGGCAAATTATGCCAGATTTCGTCCATTTAAAGCGAAGTTAGCGTGGGTTTTACGTCATCCAATTTGTTTTGTTAACTAATAGAATTGCGCCAAAGAGTTAACCAAGAAATCGCTATCAAACTGCGGCACCGAAGCGCTACAATCGCGGCAATTCTGTTGTATTTCTTCGCGAGTTTTCCAGCAGTGGCAGTTCTGTAGAGATTGTTGCCAATCCAGACTAGCCCGGGCCCCAATGAATAAGGTACAACCGCTGGCTGAAACGAGCCGTCTGGCGCAGAGATTACGGCAACCCCACTTGATGCGTGCAAGAGGGCTATGGGGATCTTTCGAGGCACAGGGCAGCGCAATTCTTTACGTCGGTTTAGCGCGCGGGCGCTTGGCCGCTATCTATACCTAATTCTTTGTATCCTGTTGTGTGTACTTATCGGTCCCGATGCTACGTCACAGCCGAATGCGAAAAACGTACTTGTGTTGTATCCCTATGGCGAACCGCCGTCCTTCGCCGTCCTTAAGTCCACGATGCAGGCTCATATTCCTGGGCAAATCAACTTCTATACCACATCCATGTCAAATCGGCGATTCGAAGAAGAAGACTATCAAGAGAGCCTTGCGGAGACTTTCCGCCGTGGGTACTCCGGGATAAAGCTTGATGTTGTGATTGCATCTACATATCCGGTTCTTCAATTCGCAGTGCGATACCGGAACAAGATGTTTCCCGGTGTACCAATCGTTTTTTTTGATGTCTATCCCAACGAATGGGAAGGGCAGAAGATTTTGCCGGGAGTGACAGGCGTGGTCGTTCCGCTGGCTATGCACGAGACGATCGATCTCGCGCTGCATCTTCATCCGGATACAAGTACGGTTGCGGTGATTACGGGGACATCGGAATGGGAGCGGTACTGGCTCGAGCTGGCACATTCCGAACTCCTCCGTTATCGGGATAAGGTGAGAGAAATTGACATACTCGGACTCCCGGCCCCTCAGATGCTTGAGAGAATTGCTGCACTGCCTCCGCACACGGTGGTTCTGTTTCAGCTTGCACCACACGATTCAAATGAAGCAACGTTCGGTTACGTTGAGGTCCTTAGTGCGGCCGCGCAGCGGCTGCCCATCTATTCCGTCTACCCAGGGCTTGGTTTGACTCATGGGGGAATTGGTGGAGCGTACCGTGATATTCCCAAAGATGTGAAGCTGACTGGAGAAATGGCAGCAAGGGTGGTATCGGGTGAGCGGCCCGAGAACATTCCCATTGTGCGCGACTCCAGTGTTCAGGTAGAGGTGGACTGGCGGGCACTTCAGCACTGGCACATTCGAGAGTCGGCTTTGCCGCCCGGAAGCTTGATCCTCGATCGTCCCCCAACGATTTGGGAGCAATATCGAAAATACCTGCTTGCCTCTATCGCGCTGATTGTTGCTCAGACACTTCTGATTATCGGACTGCTGTGGCAACGGGCACGCAAACGGAAGGCGGAAGCAGTTATGCGCGAGAGCGAAGAACGCTTCCGCGTGATGGCCGATAGTACTCCTTCGCTCGTGTGGATGTGCGACTCGCATGGCAAGGTTACGTATTTGAATGAACGGCGCATTGCGTTTACGGGGCCAGAACCAACGGCGGGGTATGGCGATAGCTGGATCGCATACATCCACCCGGACGATATGCAGAACGTTCTGGATGCTCTTTTCAAAGCCCTGAAGGAACGCAGGCCATTTTCGAAGGAGTACCGTCTGCGCCGGAGCGATGGAGTCTATCGACGAATGTTCGATGTTGCGTCTCCGAGGATGAATGGAGATGGATCCTTCGCCGGATTCATTGGCTCGGCAATTGATGTGACGGACCAGAAGCTGGCCCAGCAAACGCTGGAAAAAGTGAGTGGTCGACTGATCGAGGCGCAGGAGCAAGAGCGTGGACGGATTGCGAGGGAATTGCACGACGATATTTGCCAGAGGCTGGCATTGCTCTCGATGGAAATTGAGCAGGCGAATCGCAATGCCAACGGATCATCAAAGAACCTGGAGGAGATCCGGAAACACTGCTCCGAGATTGCAGGTGATGTGCAATCGCTGTCACATCAACTGCACTCCTCGAAACTCGACTACCTGGGAGTGGTAGCTGCGATCAGAGGCTTTTGCAGCGAGTTCTCAAAACAGCATGACGTGAACATTGAGTTTATGGACAGGAATGTGCCTGGAAATCTGCCCAAAGAAGTTTCATTGTGCCTATTCCGTGTTGCCCAGGAAGCTCTGCATAACGCGGTGAAGTATAGCGGTGTGAGCCAGTTCTCTGTAAAGATAAGCAGCATCGTTGACGAGGTGCGGCTTGAGGTTCGCGATGCGGGCGCGGGCTTTGAGGCGGAAGAGGCGAAGAGCCGAGGGTTGGGACTTGTGAGCATGCAGGAACGGGTACATCTGGTGCATGGCAGGCTCTCAGTCGAATCGCAACCGGGAAAGGGAACAGTTGTACTTGCTATTGTGCCGCTTGTTGTTCAGAATGGAGAGTCTTTAGAAGATGGGGCCCTGAATGAAACCTCGAGCGTGACGAGGATGGCATGAAACGAACCACCATTTTGCTGGCAGATGACCACACGATGTTTAGTGCCGGTCTCCAGAAACTGCTTGAACCTGAATTTGAGGTGATTGGTTGCGTTCAGGATGGCCGCGCGTTGATCAAAGCAGCCGTGGAGAAGAACCCCGATCTTGTGCTGGTCGATGTGGGAATGCCGTTATTGAATGGGCTCGACGCAGGGCGAGAGCTGAAGAAGCTGATGCCTCGGCTAAAACTCATCTTCCTCACGATGAATCCCGATGCGGAAATTGCGAGCGAAGCCTTCCGGATCGGGGCCGCCGGTTACCTGCTGAAGAGCTCAGCGGGAGAGGAACTTCTGCAGGCTGTCCATTACGTAATTCGCGGAACTTCTTATGTTACTCCGCAGATCGGCCGCGCCATGGAGGAAAGATTCATCCGCGATCCAATGTCGCTCAATCGCCCCAAGATGCTGACCGACCGGCAGCGGGAGGTACTGCAAATGCTCGCAGAGGGCAGGCCCATGAAGGAAGTTGCTTTCAATCTCCAGATATCGCTTAGAACTGTGCGTTTTCATAAGTACAAGATCATGGAGGAATTGGGAATCAAAACAAATTCCGAGCTAGTGCAGTACGCCATCAAGCACTCGGTTATTTCCCCTCCCTAATTCGCGGCCACGCCTTATGCCTCCTACCGTCCTTCAATTCTGAGCCCTCAAGAAATCGATCAAGACTGTCGCAAGTGACAGTACTCCTTATCCTCCGCGTGTAGTGAAGTAACGATTAAAGAAGGTCCCAATTGCCGGCGGAGCCGCTGACATCATGTTCGGCTGCGGGGGTCTTTACTCAAAGCATCGGTTAGCGATTATTTATCGCGATTTCTTTCTTGTGGAATAATGAGCAGTCAAAGGAAGTTGCCAGGGGCTATACGAAAGGAGAATCCAGATGTCGTTTCCATTAAGGTATCGAGTAGCGTTTTTGGTTGCGGTTGCCGCTTTACTAACGGTCAGCGTATGTCAAAAAATATCAGCCCAGGACGACGTTTTTCACATTGTGAAGGGCACGGTCCAGCACATTGACAAGGACTCCAAAACGATGGTTGTCAAGGCAGGCGACGGGACGGAACACTCGATCAAGTGGACGGACAAAACGACTGTGGCCGGCGGCAAAGATATTGGCGAAGGCATAAAAGAGGGCAGCAAGGTTTCAGTTAAGTACACCGAAAAGGCCGGTGAGAAGACAGCCGTAGGCGTTAAGGACGTCGGAAAAGGTACTGCCAAGGCAGTCGATAATTAATTTGCCATTCATGATTGGGGCATGCGTTTTTGCCCTGATGATGATTTTGCTATGCAGACAGGACCTAAACGTCCGCAAACTGAATTACGACTTTGATATCGTCCGGTGTTCGTACCAGCGCCTGCGCGAAATTTGCCGGATGCTCGGAGCGTGTCACGAGCTGAGCAAGCCATGTGCGATCCGCCCGGGCCAAAGCCTCACCAGCCTTGTACCAGTGCCGTTTATTTGCGTTCACGCTTCCTACGACCACGTTGTTCCGCAGTACGACATGAGCTGCCACGTCGGCGATGTGCAGCTCGCCGATAATGCCGCCACTGCCAACACCCGTAAGACAGATCACTCCACCGGAAGCAACCGCGCCGATAGAGTCTTTGACTACCTGTCCAACGCCGGTGCATTCGATAATGACGTCCGGCTCAAAGCCCAGCTCTGCAATCGGACCGGAGTGATAGGTCGCGCCGAGTGCGCGGACCAGTTGTGGTTTTGGTCCGGAATCAGCCAAGTCTATAACGTGGACGTCAAGTCCGTGCTGTTTGGCAAGCAGGGCGGCTAACAGGCCTATCGGCCCCGCACCCGTCACCAGGACGGTTCGAGGTTCCCAGAAAGCACGCTGGCCAACTGCGACGACTTGCTCCCACGCCTTTGCCACCACCGTCGTAGGTTCCAATAACACTCCGAGCAGGCCGAGCGAACGGTCAACCTTCATCGCGTAATCGGGCTCGATCCGCCAGCGCTCCGACATAAAGCCATTTCTCTCTTTAATGCCACGTTCGGTGTACTGCCCGTTGCGGCACATATCCCATTCACCGACCGCGCAGTTCGGACAGGGAACGGGATCAGGTCGGCGAACGATGCCGACCACATGATCTCCCTTCTTCAGAGCAGTAGAAGTGCCTGGATCGACAACTCGACCGAGAGATTCGTGGCCGAGCACGAGGTGCGCTTCACCGGGAGGAGCCCACCCATACTTTCCGTCCACGATCTCGACATCGGTGCCACATACTCCGACCGCTATCGCTTCTACCAGCACGGTGCCCTCGCTTGCGTCGGGCTCCGGCATATCCTGCAGCTCGGCGCTTCCAGGAGTCATCGGTCTAACAGTAATCGCCTTCATTTAGTTATCTCCGATCGCTACAGTTGAATCTTTCAATAAGCCGATGCAGGTCGCACGGCATTAGACGGACTCAGAACGCCTCGCCAACGCCGACCCCCCAAGTGAAATTGTCCTTACCCCAGGCAAAATCTGTCCGCAGATTGACGTGATACTTCTTGCTCAACATATAGCGAATGCCTGTTCCGCCTGCGGGCAGCAAATGGTTTGCACGAAAAAACAGGTCTGAACCAGGAGCGACCGCGCCGACACCACCAAAGCCAACCAGGCCGAACTTCCATGGCAGAACCAGCCGATACTCGAGTTGGGTGGCAAACATATACCGGTCCAAATATCGACCAGCGGTATAGCCGCGGAGTTCGTTATTCGCACCGTAGATGCAATTGCCGTAGAAGGGTGGTGAACCGCCCGTGCCGCACCAATATAAGTTGTAGGCCAGCACCTGGTTATCACTAAGACTTACGTATTTGTTGAAGATGAATTTATAGGACTGAAAGGAATATTTGCTGCCGAGATCCTGCGCGAAGAAATCGCCTGTGAAGTCAATGACGCTGCCCTTCAGGATAGAAGCGATTTGGACGCGAATCGCGCCACACTTCCATGCCAAGCGCGCGAAGATCCGTATGCAGGCCAATATCTGGAGGAATCGGCGGGATCTTTCCCAAAGTTGGCTTGAGCGTAATGAACGAGCCTCCTGTGACGAAGCGCCCGCCTGCATAGATATCCCAGGGAATTCTGCGGAGGAGCTTGAAGAACAATATCTGTCCGGACTGTTCGAGAGGCAATTTGAGCCCTGCATTTCCATTTACGAACCCCTCGCCATACAGGTTGTAATCGATGTTTCCGTGCGCATACACAGACTCCAGTTCATAACGCGCCTGCTTGAGATAGAGATCCGCACCGAGGCCGAAACCAAGGCTCCCATTGTTGGTAATCAAGCCACCGGCTCCCATCACTGACGGTTCTACTGCCCGGTCCTTTGCTGGAATGGGGGTGATATAGCCGAGAATCGGTATAATCCCAGCCCCGAGCGCCGGACTTACAATCGGCAGGGGAGCGACGACGAATGATCCCGCATGGTCGGCCTTTTTCCCTTTCTCTTTTTTCTTCTCTTCTTTTGTTTCCGGTTTCGTTTCTGGGGAGGGACTTGATGAGGATTGTTGAGTGGAGTCCTGCGGGCCTTGCGATTTCGCACTGTACGGCTGTTCGTTCGTCAAATTCATTTCGGCAGCGGCCCGGTCCGCAAAATAAAGGCATATTCCCAGGCAGAAAAGCGGAATGACGGCCCGAAATGTCCGGAAATCTCCAGGGGCTTTCATTTAGCTCTCCGCCGACCCCCGGAGCGATGCCTGAACTATGTAGCGTTGAGGAGCGCTGCCTACGAAGTAAAAAGGATAACAAGCAAGCAGGGTGACGGAAGAACGCGACCGCGGAGCCAGCACTAAGACATCGCTGGGATTCACGATGATGATCTGATCAATCACATAGCTGGTCGTCTCCTTCTGTGTCAGGATCTCGATCTTGTCTCCGATGATGACATCCTTTAGTCCTCGAAAGAACCCATCGCGATGGCCTCCGATTCCGATGTTGCCGCTCTCTCCTGGAGGCGTTGTTCCTATGATGTGGCCCACTGCCCGGTTCAAGATGAGATCGTCAGTTCCTTCCAGAACCGGAACTTCCAAATGGATCTTTGGAATGCTGAGTAGCGCTAGCGCAGGTTGGAAATGAGAAGCCAGGCTTTCCTGATAACCCCGAATGCGTTTGGCCGACCACAGATTGAAATCGAGAGACTTATCTGCAGGGGTTCCACTATTCAATTCCTGCGCCAACAATTGCTGGCTCTCAAATCTTTCGACCTCCATTCGCGAAAGAACAAATCCGTGAAGACGAGCTAAGGCGTAGATGAAAAGCATTAGTGCATCGAACGTAATCAGCAGACGCTCAAGCGTCTTCATTTTCATCGTTGTTTTACCTGCATCGGCGGGATCAGCGTGGAATATTCGAAATGCTGTGGGCATCGAGCCGAAGCGCTTCCGATGTGAAAACTGTATGGTCGAGCAGGCACGCGCGTAACTGTCACTGGGGACAGTTCGCCGCAAAAGTACGAGAGGAGCCGAAGGCGCTTATGGCGACAAGGGCTCTGGATGACGTTTCTCCACTGTCACTAGTGACAGTTTTCTCGAGCCTTTAAATGCATTTAAGTAGCAGAGGAATGAAATCAGCCCTGGATTGAGATAACTGTTTCGCCAACCAGCGCACGCTCATCGAGCGCGTGCGGGCCTGCTCTCGGAGCTAACAACCTCCTCCAGGTGCTGGACCGTAACAAAGCACACCGGTTGGCCTACCACGCAGAAGGGGGAGCATACAACTGCCGCACGCTCCCCCCAACAGCGGTGATTCTCAAGCTCTTGAAACCAGCTCCTACTCCCCTCGCGAGGAGAAACATGATGCAGATTGATCTCTTCAACACGTCAGCGAGTATCAGCGCTGCAGCTCAGATCACCGGTGAAGGTGTACATCAGGCTGCAGTTGTTGCCAAGGGGTCGCTGTTGGTGCCGATTCCAGTCGCAGGCCCGGACTTTGGCTTCTATCTGACCGATTCACCTCGTCTCTTCGTGGAAGGACATGTGAACAGCATGTATTTCTTCGGTTATGGAAACTTCGTATCCACCACCGATGGTATTGGCTTCACGATCTCAAAACACTTGAGGCTCGATGCGGGTATCAGCTGGGATCGCGACTGGTGATGCAAAATAATCCCCGTAATAGTCGCATCGGGCTCCGTTTGACTCAGAGTGGCGCAATTGTCGGGATTGAAGCGTCGTTTTTAATTACACGATGCTTGCCGGACGGTTGCACTGACTTTCCTCGTCGGTCTAGTGGCTTCTAGTCGTTCACCAGCCAAGGTTTTACAATGCTCTTGAATTCCCGGGTCGTCCGACTTTCCGTCGCAAGCTTAGGCACCGGGCTGCTGATCGGAATTGTCGGGGGCATCTTCCGCGTGCTGCTTTTGGTCGCGGAGCACTTGCGCAGCGCGTTCGTGGGGTGGGCGCATGCGTGGCCATACATCGGCTGGTTGGGCCCGGTCACGATGGGACTGATATGTGCGGCCCTCGCCCGGCTGATGGTTGTTCGCCTGTCGCCACAGGCTGAGGGAAGCGGTCTACAGAATGTGGAAGCGGTTTTCAGCGGTGAGGCTAACCGCCCGATCCGGCGATTCTGCCCGTCAAATTCTTCGGCGGCATCCTGGCAATTGGCTCCGGTTTGGCGTTAGGCCGCGAAGGTCCGACGGTGCAGATGGGTTCCTCTCTTGCTGTGCTACTCTCGCGCTTTCTACATGAGAACGAAGAGGATACCCGTGTCCTGGACGCGGCTGGTGCGGGCGCTGGACTCGCCGTCGCATTTAACGCTCCCATGGGCGGCTCTATCTTCGTCTTCGAGGAACTGACTCTGAGCTTCACGCCTCGCTGTTGGTTGCCACACTTGCTGCCGCCTCGGTGGCCGTCTGGATCGTACGTGCAATGCTGGGAAATCACTTCGACTTTGCCGTGCAGCGAGTTGATTTTGCGGCGACCTGGAACATTTTCCCTTTTCTCATGCTGGGCGTGCTGTTGGGTGTGATTGGCGCTCTCTACAATCGCTTTATTGTTGTCCTGCTTCGCTTCACGGATAAATCTTCGCGGCTCACCTCAGTACAGCGGGCTGCGTGCATTGGAGCAACGATCGGACTGGCGGCCTGGTTTGAGCCGATGCTGGTCGGCGGTGGCGACAACCTGACGCAGGCCGTTCTGTCCGGACGCTACGCGCTCGAGGGGCTGGCAATCCTCTTCGTGCTGCGCTTCTTTCTCGGCTCCTGGTCTTATGCCGCGGGCACTCCTGGAGGCCTCTTCGGCCCCATGCTGGTGCTGGGCGCTTCGTTCGGCGCTTTCTTTGGCGACGTGATCAACCGTGCCAGTCCCAACCTGGGTGTCAGTGCGACGGCGTGTGCGGTGGTGGGAATGGGAGCGCTGTTCTCGGCATGCGTTCGAGCGCCACTCACTGGAATCGTACTCACGGTGGAAATGACCGGGCGCGGCGACTTAACCCTGGCCCTACTGAGCGCCTCGCTGGTAGCGATCGTTATGACGATGGCGCTGAATAGTAAGCCGATTTACGAGACTCTGAAGCACCGGCTGCTGGATCGGCAAGCGCTGGCAAAGGAGAAGGTGGCTCCGATTCGGGATGGCTTCACGCGCACTGATGCCTGACAACCCTCTCTACTGTCCACACTGACAGTAGAGAGGACAGGGTCCTCAAGACAAGAATGCCATTATGTGTGGTGTCATGGGTAGGATTCGAGTGTTGCTAGCTGAAGACCATGAGGCGATTCTGGTTCAGGTACGCACGGTGCTGGACGAGGAATTTGACATCGTAGGCACAGCGAACAATGGGCGAGACGCTTTAGGGGAAGTGCGACGTCTCGATCCGGATGTACTCGTTCTGGACATATCTATGCCCATTGTCAATGGACTGCAAACAGCCCGCGAGCTGAAATCAGCCCAGAGCCGAACGAAAGTGATATTTTTAACTGTTCATGAGGACCCGGATTTTGTTGCTGCCGCATTCTCCGCCGGAGCTTCCGCTTATGTCGTTAAATCAGACGTTACTACCGATCTAGTTCCAGCGATCCGCAATGCTCTGGAAGGGCGTAAATATATTTCGCAGGCGATATCCTCATAGCGATCAACTTATCCCACAAATATCTGGCACTGTCACATGTGCCAGTAGAAGCGCCTTTGTATCTTCGATAACTTAATGTCGCCTCGCAAAGCTGCGCTTGCTTTGCTGCGAAATCCAGGAGTTGAGCTATGAGTACTTCCTTGTTGCTACCGAGGACGCGAAGAACCGATGGTGGTGCTGAATTTTTTGCTGCTGCGTACATCGGAGTCGAGGTGAAGCTGATTTGGACCGGGTTGAAAAAGATTCTTGCCCATATGCTCGCTTGCCTTCTGGTCTTGGCGACTACTCCGAAGGACAATGCTTGGTCGCAGAGCGCGCAGCCAGAGATTCCGTCAAGTGCCCTCTCTGCAGGTCAGAATTCTTCTTCGTACACAGGACAAGGCGCACCTCTAACCACGCAAGAGATAAACTCGCTGGTCTCACCCATCGCTCTCTACCCTGACTCCCTCGTGGCCCAGATTCTTGCGGCGGCGACATTCCCTGATCAAATCGCGGTCGCAAGCTATTGGTTGCAACAGAATAAGAGCCTGACGGGCAACTCGTTAATGCAGGCGGTCGATAAGCAGTCATGGGACCCAAGCGTAAAGGCTCTCACGCAGTTCCCAACAGTGCTGAACAACCTGTCACAGAATCTCTCCTGGACGTCGCAATTGGGTGACGCGTACCACAATCAGCAGTCCGAAGTGATGTCGGCCGTTCAGGCGTTGCGCGCGCAGGCGAAAACTGCCGGCAATCTAAAGACCACGCCTCAGCAAACCGTAACAACCGAATCGCAAAACGGACAGCAGGTGATCGTCATTCAACCGGCGAATCCTCAGATCGTGTATGTTCCGACCTACAACCCGACCGTAGTTTATGGAACAACCTATAGTCCTCCCGGCTACAGTACCGCCGACCTGGTGGCAACGGGCTTACTTTCTTTCGGCGTGGGCATGGCGATCGGATCCATGATGGGTGGAGGGTGCTGCGGCTGGGGATACAGCAGCTGGAATTGCAATTGGTACAGTCACACTACGGTCTACCGCGGTGGCGCTTATTACGGGAACAATGCCTGGCACGGCGGCTACTACAATGGCGGCTACCACCCCTATAACAATTACGGCTACCACAACGGCGGGTATCGCTCGAATTACAACACCGGCAATCAGCACTTCGGGAACAACAATTACAACGGTAGAACCAACATAAGCGGCAACACAGTGAACCTCAATCGAGGCGACACTGGCGCCGCGAATTCATTGGACAAGTCGGGATGGTCCAATTTTGATGCTGCTCGCGGTTGGGGATCGCGCGACAGCGGCAATCAATCAACTGCTTTCAGCGGCTATGGCGATCACTCCGGTTCAAGCTTCGGAAGCGGAGGCTGGGGAGATCGGACGTCCAGTTCGCGTGGTTGGCGCAGCCTCGGTGGAGGCGGAGGCTGGGGTGGTGGACGATTCGGAGGAGGCGGCTTCCGGAGGTAGCTGCTGTGAGTCGATGCTGCAATGCGGCGTTGAAGCGCGAGGCTGAAGACATGGAGGTTTGCAATGTTGCTGGATAAAATTAGAGTTTCCGTGCTAAAGGTTATGACGGCGCTCCTGCCTTTGATGATCTTGTTATCTTCCTGCAACAAGGAAACGCCGACCGGACCCCGGTCCCAGTCTGCCCAAAAGACGTTCACGTCACCCGACGATGCGGCGAAAGCTCTGGTCGAAGCAGCGCAGTCGAATAGTCGCGATGCCCTGCTGGCGATCCTGGGAGCGGGATCTGAAGACATCATTTATTCAGGCGATGCCACGCAGGATAAAGCAGCTATCGCGGGATTTGTTTCCGATTACGGTGCCATGCACCGTTTCCGAGATTTGAGCGATGGCAGTGAACTGCTGATCACTGGCACGGACAATAAATCGTTTCCCCTTCCACTCAAACAGAACAGCGCCGGCCAGTGGTATTTCGATGTAGAAGCAGGAAAGAAGGAGATTCTGGCACGTCGCATCGGTAAAGACGAGACTGCGGCGATTGATATCTGTGCCGCGATTGCTGATGCCCAGCAGCAATACTTCTCACAACCTCATGATGGCGCGAAACAGTACGCCAAAAAGTTCATTAGCGACGAGGGCAAGCAGAATGGATTGTACTGGCCCACCACTGAGGGTCAACCCAAGAGCCCACTGGGGCCCCTGGTGGCCTACGCCTCCGCAGAAGGATATAAGGTTCAGCAAAGCCAGCATCAACCTTTTTACGGTTATTACTTTGCGATGCTAGACAAGCAAGGACCGGATGCGAAAGGCGGAGCGAAGAACTACATCATCAACGGGAAGTTGATCGGCGGATTCGCTGTCGTCGCCTATCCTGCTCAGTATCGCGATTCGGGAATCATGACCTTCATCATCAATCAGAACGGTCCGGCTTTCCAGAAAGACCTTGGACCGACAACGGATCAAGTTGCTGCCACGATGACGGAATTTAATCCCGACAAGAGTTGGACAGTTGTGGAGTAAGGAGTTGGTGCAGGCTCCTCATTGCAACCCGCTACCTTTCCCGGGCCAACCAAGCCACAAATATTGCCAGCCTACCTGCACGCTATTGTAGTTGCCGCCGAACCGAACATAGGTGCCATCACTGCAGGTGACCTTTAGCGACTGGTGCGTGGCAAAGCGCCATGCGACGGTGCCTCAAAGGCGGGGCTTGTCGGCTTGGTTGCGAGATTCTTGAGGCGTTCCACCGCGTTGGTAGCGAAGTTCATACGGCTGCTTTAACATAGTGCAACATGTGGCGCGCCGACCTGTCCAAACTGCCAGTTCTGAACGAAGCCTAGACGGACTAGAGTTTGCAATCGAGAGGTTGAAATCCGTCCTGGCATATTGGTTCACGACCTGTTGTTGTGAGCTCGCAAAGTCACCTACCGGGCCGACCGCGTTGCCGTTCGCCCCGTGAAAGTGTTCGCCCATGTTGAAATTTGTCGGCGATTTAATCCGTCCTTATCGCAGCAGGCTGGCGATCATCTTGTTGGCCATGTTCATTGAAACTGCCATGAGTTTAGCCAGCCCCTGGCCTCTTAAGATCATTCTCGACAACGTCATCGGAAACCGAAAGCTTGAACCATGGATCCGTTTCTTTCTGGGATCCGACATTGAACACTCTTCCAAATTGTACTTTGCGGGCATAGCGGCGTTCGTCTTCGTAGGCATCGGAATTCTGGGAGCAGCCGCATCATACATTGACAACTATTACACCGAAAGCGTTGGACAGTATGTGGCCCACGACCTGCGTATGAGGATGTATCACCATCTGCAGCGGCTTTCACTCGGTTATTACACCAGCCATCAGACAGGCACAATTCTCAGTACTTTTACTTCCGATATCCAGACCATTCAGGGCTTTGCCTCGTCGTCGACGCTATCCATTCTTGTCGATCTGCTGACTATCGTCTGCATGCTCGGCATTATGTTTTGGCTGAATTGGGATTTCACACTAATTGCAGTGGCAGTCACTCCGTTTCTTTTGTTATTTGTCGGCCGATTCAAGAAAGCTGTGAAGAAAGCAACGCATGAAGTTCGCAAGGAGCAGAGCGAGATTGTCGCGGTAGTGCAGCAGGGGCTCGAATCGATGCAAGTCGTGAAAGCGTTCGGTCAGGAGAAAACTGAAGAGGAGTTGTTGCAGGAAGTCAGCCATGCGACCGTAGGTGCCGCGTTGAAGGCTCGCAGTGTAAAGGCATTGCTTTCGCCGGTGGTCACAATTACTGTCACCGCCTGCACTGCCATTGTTCTCTGGCGCGGAGCAGCCCTGATCCTTGCTGGCTCAATGACGATTGGCGAACTCACTGTCTACCTCGCATACCTCACCAAGTTCTTCAAACCAGTCAAAGATCTTGCGACCGCGACCAATGCGATCGCGCAAGCCGCTGTGGGGGCGGAGCGGGTCCGTGCAATTCTTGACACCGATACAATAATCCCCGAGAAAAAAGATGGCCTCGAACCGGAAACACTTGCTGGCGATATTGAGTTTGAGCACGCTGCATTCGGCTATGATCCGGCCGTTCCAATCCTAACGGATGTGAATTTCAGGATTAAGCCCGGCCAGTTTGTAGGTATCGTAGGACCAACAGGAAGCGGGAAATCGACGGTTGTCAGCCTGATCCCCAGGTTCTATGATCTGCAGGCCGGAAGTATCAAAATTGATGGACAGAATATTGGCGACTACAAACTAAAACCGCTGCGCGACCAGATCGGCTATGTCTTGCAGGAAACCGTACTGTTCCGGGGAACTATCGCAGAGAACATCGCCTTTGGCCGCCCCAATGCGACGAGAGAAGAGATCATAAAAGCGGCCCAGCTCGCAAACGCCCATGATTTCATCACGGCGATGCCCAAGGGCTACGACACTATGGTCGGCGAGCGCGGGTCGACTCTGTCCGGAGGTCAGCGCCAGCGAATCGGCATCGCGCGAGTGATGGTCCGCAATAGTCCGATTCTGATCCTCGACGAACCTACGGCGGCGCTCGACAGCGAGTCGGAAAAGCTGGTGATCGGTGCGCTGGAGCGGCTAATGAAGGGCCGCACTGTCATCACAATCGCTCATCGACTAAGCACAATTCGTGACGCTGACCAGATCATTGTCGTCAAGGACGGTATCGTGGCCGAGAATGGAACGCACGATGAGCTGATCGCTCTCAACGGTACCTATGCCGAGCTTCATCGCACGCAGTTCGACACAGGCACAACGAAGGTGAACGCATAGGTCAATTATTCTCGTCAGGCATGGATAAGAACTATAAACACGAACTTCACCGCGGAGGGCCACATGTCCCGCTCAGTCATTGTGTTGCCGGATGATTCCGGCAGTCCGATCGTAGAAGCAATAAACAACTCGAAAACGTCCCTGCGGATCAAGATGTTCACTTTCTCGGATCCGACGCTCATCCAGGCGGTCATCGATGCGCACCAGCGTGGAGTGAAAGTGCGGATAATGCTGAATCCCGCGCGGCGAAGCGGCGAGAAAGAGAATGACGAAACGCGAAGCCAACTTCTAGCCGCTGGGGTCGAGGTCATCGACAGCAATCCTGCCTTCGATGTTACGCATGAAAAGTCCATGGTGGTCGACGACCAGACTGCATTTGTTAAGTCGCTCAACTGGCAGACCAAGAACCTGACGGAGACGCGCGACTATGCCATCGTTACCACCCATAAGCACGAAGTGAATGAGATCATCGAATGTTTTGAAGCGGACTGGACACGCGGGGAATTTACGCCGGGCGAGAGCTCCCATCTTATCTGGTGCGTAGGGAATGGCCGGCAACGGCTGGGCAAGTTCATTGACGAGGCAAAGGAATCGTTGTGGCTGCAGAATGAGCGGTATCAGGACCCGGTGATCATCGAACATATTGTCCGGGCAAAAGAGCGCGGCGTGAAAATCCACATCATGGCGCGTCCACCTCACAACCTCAAGAAGGAGAAACTGGTCGAAGGCGTGAGCGGTCTTCGCATACTTCAGGATTTGGGAGTTAAGATTCACAAGCTCAAGCACATAAAACTTCACGCCAAGGTGCTGCTTGCCGACGGAGAAAGAGCGATTATCGGCTCCATCAATCTTGCGCCCGGCAGCTTCGACAGCCGGCGTGAATTGGCCATCGAGGTTCGGGACAAACATGTTGTCGACCGTATTCACGAGTGCTTAAACATGACTGGGAGAATTCACATCCTCTGGATCTGTCAGACCAAGGATTGCTGGCAGAACTGAAGGAGTTCGATGAAAACGTCGTGGAGGATCTGGGCCTCAAGCCTGCCCATGACAAAAAGGACAAGTGACACAACGCTTCCTGGGTGCACCATCTCCTCAATTTCGTGCCAGGCATGCCGCTACACGCTGGCGCTCTGGAAAAGGCTAACACGCTTATCCCGAGTTCGAGCTGAGCATTAAGCGCCGAGAACTCGATGCGGCCGAGCGCAGTTGGCCGCAACAACTGGATCCACGTCGGCAGCGAACAGGCCGGACCCCGCGTAGCTGCAATCCTCTCGGCATCGAAAGGCTGCCGCCGGCTCAAAGTCTGGGTGCGCCACTACTTCGCGGACATCCTCCCGGGACTTGCAAACGCACCGCATCAGCACACCGCAGAACTTACCGCCCGCCGCCTGGGCTGGAAAATTGTCAACCATGCATTTGGTCTGACGGTTAATCTCTAATTACAGAACTCTCGACAACTGCGTCCACATCGAGCGAGCGGGCAATATCCTGCACCGGTTTTCGCGCTCCCTTGAGCTCATCACAGCTTTTTGAGAGCACGCGCAGCGGCGTGCTCTTCGCAATCATCGTTATCAACTCGTCGGTCATCCCATCGGCGAAGAATTCCTGCTTCGGATCGCCCGAAAGATTCTCCATAGGCAGCACGGCCAGGAAAGTAATGCCGCTTGTCACTTTCCCCATCGCTCGCCAACGCGAGAAAAAAGATCCAGGGCCGCCGCAATCAGTGCTACAGGACGACGTAGTTACCGATTACCCCGTTTTTGCGGGAGGTTCCGCGGCACGTGCAGGACAGGTAGGATCAAGCTATGTCTTCTGCCATGCGCTCTACCGTAATTCTGATGGTGACGTTCTTGCTTGTCTTCAGCCTGCATGGGCAGGAAACATGCGACGAAGAGGTGAAACTTCTCCTTTCCCCGACGCAGGTACAGGCTGCGATTCTGGCCCTTCAGGCTCGGGGGGAGAAGCATGGACGTATCTACTTTTATGACACGCCAGATCTTGCTCTGCTCGCGAAGGGCGTGATCCTTCGTTTGAGGGAGGGCGCCGAGATTGACATTACGGCAAAACTGCGACCTTTCCCCGGCGAAAGATTCCTCGATCCATCCGGCGGACGCGAACGTTGGAAGTGTGAAGTGGATTTGAACGATGGCGTCGAGAATCCGTCCTTTTCTGTACAGAACAGGTACGTTGCAGGAGAGGTGCCGGAGACGGGCCAGGAAATCTACCAACTGTTGAGCGAAGGACAGAAAAAACTGCTCGAGGACTCGAAGCTCCAGATTGACTGGAGGCGTGTCAAGCGTGTCGCGGAGATTAAATCAACGAGTTGGGGAACGCGCGCGCAACCGCCGTTTGGCAAGTTGAGCCTGGAGCTTTGGGAGTGGCCGAGTGGCCGCGTTCTCGAAGTCTCAACGAAGGTGAAACCAGAGGCCGGGCAGTCCGCCTTTGTCGAGCTGCGGGATCTCGCGAACAGGAAGGGGTTGGAATTGAGCACGAATCAACGTTCCAAGACAGCGATCGCGTTGGGAGAGATCGCCGCTGCGCATCAACAGTAGCGCGCATTGGCGCGATAGCGAGCATTGAGTGGATTCTGTGGTGCCGATTCACGTTCTGTCATGGATTGGGGATTACTGATCGATGAGCAGTGGCACTTCGATCTCGCGCCCGGCAGCTTCGACAGCCGGCGTGAACTGGCTATTGAGGTTCGGGACAAGCATATCGTCGACCGTACTCACGAAGTACTTAAACATGACTGGGAGAATTCACATCCTCTGGATCTCTCAGACCAAGGATTGCTGGCAGAACTGAAGGAGTTCGATGAAAACGTCGTGGAGGATCTGGGCCTCAAACCTGGCCACCACACGTAATGATCGGCGCGACGATATCGGGATCCTGGGGATTGGTGACGAATGCGGCGGCGCTCCTTGTTGGCACCGTGAATGGCGCGGCCCGCATCAATCAGTCCCTGCTGCAGCCTAAACTGGTCGGCTGTCGGCTCAATGGCAGCCTGAGCCTACTGCAAGAGCGCGGTTTCGCGCCCGCAGTTCCTTGCCCTGATGGAATGTTCTCTAACGAGAGTGAAGGCCATTTGGAATTGTCCACAGCCCTTATTCTGATTGAACGAAGTAACAGCACTCAAAACTGACGTAACGACTATTCTGGTTCACGGCTACTAATTTAAAGACAGAAGGGGACGGAACGTGACCAGAATATTTACCCATCCATTCGTGCTTTTCGCATTTTCTCTCGCAGCCCTTTTGCTGTCAGTGCAGGTAGGTTCTTTCCTGGCCAGCCGTCTGCAGCCTGTGAAAGAGGAGGAAAGACAGGATCTCGATCTTGTAGTCAGCGCAAGCCTGACGCTGCTCGCCCTCATCATCGGATTCAGCTTTTCTTTGGCCGTAAGCCGCTACGATCAACGCAAGAATTATGAAGAGGAAGAGGCAAACGCAATTGGTACAGAGTACATCCGGGCAGATTTGCTCCCTGCCGCCGAGGCCGCGAGACTTCGTCAGTTGCTACCCCAGTATCTTGATCGGCGACTGCTGTTCTATACGAGCCGTGATCCGCGTCAGCTTGAAATTGTCGACAAAGAGACAGCACAACTGCAGGCCGAACTGTGGTCCACCGTCCAGAGTGTCGCCGCGGCAGCGCCGAACCCTGTAGTCGCTCTCGTAGTCTCTGGGATGAACGATGTCTTGAATTGGCAGGGATACACGCAGGCTGCCTGGTGGAATCGCATTCCAGCAGGCGCGTGGAGCCTGATGGCAGCGCTGGCTGGCTGCTGCTGCATATTGATTGGTTATAGTGCGCACCAGAGGGGAGCCGTGCTCTTCACGGTTGTGCCAGTGCTTGTATCGATCGCCTTTTTTCTCATAGCCGATATTGATAGCCCGCGCCGAGGCATCATTCGCGTGGCTCCGCAGAATCTGATGAGCCTGTCTCAATCGCTCCATGCACAATAAGCGAGAGGGCGAAAAAAATAAGTCGTCATGTCTGAACTTGTACGATCGCAAGCTGCCTAAGCCAAACAAATGTATGGGAATTTCGACTCTCTTGGAGTTTGTGTTCGTTACGCTTATTCCTTTTTGGGGCTACCGAACTACAACCAGTCTTCGGGGCAGAGCGGTTGATCGCCGTCTTCTACCGCCCGCGGCGTGCGTGGCAACGGTTTTATGGTATGTGGTGGACTGCGTGTAACATTGTGGCATGGGCGTGCACAGCCGCCTCGTGGGAATGATCACTCTTTCTTAAAGACGAGAGGAGGCCCACTGACGCGCTTCGCGTGAAGGTCCACATCTACCTCAACGCGGTCGGCGATCTTGATGAAGGGGATGCCGCTGTTCATCCCGTAATCTTTGCGGTCAAAAGCCATAGTCCCCTTGATCTCCCCTGATCCTGTTCCCTCACCGGAAGCCGTGAGGGTCAGAGTCTCTGGTTTCGAAACGCCGCGAATCGTGAAAGTACCGGGTATGTCAAATGTATTTGGGCTAGTCTGAACAACTTTTGTCGAGTGAAACGTGATGAACGGATCGTGATCTGCGTTGAAGAAGTCCTTGCTTTTTAGCTTGTCGTCCTTGAAGCCGCTTCCCGTATTGACGCTCGCCGCTTGAGCCTTAATGTCTAAAACACCTGTCGTAGCATCCGGGGAAGTAAATGTTAGAGTTGCATCCCACTTGTCGAACTTACCGGCAATAGCAACCGAAGCCTTTACGGAGAAATTAACCGAACTATCTTCCTTCGTAACCGTGAAAACAGGGGCTTGCGCCCGGACAGGTGGCGTTAATGGCGCAGAAGTGAGGATAAGAAGAACGGCGAATCGCATATTGGCGAGTACAGGTAGTTGAAACACAGTTTTCATTTCCATTTCACCTCCTATCAATCGTCGTCGTTGTGCACCCGATGACAGGGCTGTGTTGAGCTGCTCTTGCACCATGAAGCCAAGACTCAGTCATTCAGCAAAGATAGTGTCGTAACGTTACATGCTCACTACTACTTTTGTCGCGCAGCGCTATCTAAACGCGTTCGAAAGCCAATTGTAACTGTCACTTTGGACAGTTAGACAGGACTTTTGTCGACGACTGACACATGTGACAGTAGGCGGCACTAACTACTTGGTGCAAAGTGGTCTGCAGATGATGTGACGCGCATGCCAAACGGAGTAACGTCGAGCCGGATAGGCCGCGGACGATGTTACAAAGACATGTCGAAATCTTATGACACGTGACTGTCCTGATTACCCCAAGATGCTGACCGTTGAGCAAAGGAGAGTGGTGATGAAGAGGCGTTTGCTATTAGCTGTCATGGCACTATCGGGGTATGCGGCATTGGGTCAGGATGTTCCCAAGGTAGAGGTGCCCGTTGGGTTTTCCATGGTCAACGTCCATCCTGATTTCTCGCAGATCACCAGCTTTAACGTGTTCGGTGGTGGCGGTGAATTCGATGTCAACTTTGGTCCGTATTTGGGGATTAAAGCGGACTTTATGGGATATACACAAAGCAGCAGCCTGACCAGCAAGCTTCACGCGCTCGGTTATACAGGAAATGTGAACGGGAACGTGTTCACGTATATGTTCGGGCCACAGATCAAGAAGCATACGGGTGTGTTTCAGCCGTTTGGAGAAGTATTGGTTGGAGCGGCGCACAGCAACCTGTACGCTTCGCTCTATGATGCGAACAATGGAACAACAAATGCCTCCAGCAATAACAATGCGTTTGCTTTCGCGACCGGCGGTGGCCTTGATATCAAGCTCACGCCGCATATCAGTGCCCGTCCGGTGCAGGTTGACTATCTTCTGACGCGATTCGGCGTCAACGGCACAAGCTACACAGGAAGCCAGAACAACTTCCGGTATTTTGCGGGCATAGACTTTACGTTTGGTGGAGCACCTCCGATACCGCCTACAGCAAGCTGCTCCGTTCAACCAACGGAGATTATGGCCGGAGATCCCGTAACGGCGACTATCAGCACTCAGAACTTCAACCCCAAGCACACCGTTACCTACAACTGGAGCAGCACGGGTGGAACGGCCTCTGGTACGGGAACAACAGCGAATTTGAATACAGCCAATCTGGCTCCGGGCAGCTATGCCGTGACCGGAACTGCCACGGACGCGAAGCAGAAGAAGAACAACACTGCCTCCTGCAGCGCGAGTTTTGCGGTGAAGACGCCGCAGCCACCAATGGCGAGTTGCTCGGCGGATCCAACCACGGTACAACCCGGCTCCCCGGCAACGATCACAGTAACAGCGAGCAGTCCTGACGGACGTCCATTGACCTATTCCTACACTGCGACATCGGGGAATGCCTCTGGCACCGGCAATACGGCAACGCTCAGCACTGCGGGTGTCACTCCAGGCAGCCCCGTTACTGTAACGGCAAATGTTGTAGATGATCGCAACCTGAGCACCTCATGCACAGCCATGGTGAATGTGCTGGCCCCGCCAGTCACAGTGGTTGAGGCCCAGGAGGTTGGTGCCTGCAACTTTAACGACCCCAGAAAGACAGCGCGCGTGGACAACGAGTGCAAGGCGGTTTTGGATGAAGTTGCCCTGCGGCTCCAGCGTGAGCCGAATGGAAGGTTAGTCGTAGTCGGCTACGCAGAGGACGAGGAAGTCGCGAAGGTCAGCAATATCGACGGTCAGCGTGCCGTGAACGTCAAATACTATCTCACGTCGGGTGAGAGTCAGGCACAGATTGATCCATCACGGATAGAAGCGCGCACAGGTGCGCACGGCAGCAAGAGCGCGAAGCTCTATTTCGTCCCCGAAGGTGCCAGCTTCAGTGGGGAAGGAACACAAACGGTTGACGAATCAACGACGAAAGGGCGGTCACGGAAGGCCCGGTAACGAGTAAGGCTAAGAAGGCTAAGGCAGCGCCCTCGTCGCAATAGGCCGATCTTGTCAACTACGGCATGCTGACTAGAATGTGGCTGCTCTTCTCGGAGCAGCCGCATTTTTCGGACGGACGTTGCACACATATAACTGAGAAGGTGGTCCGAGCCTCCGGCTTTCGCAGGCGTCGGCTTGTCGCAAGTGACAGTTACCATCGATCGATCCTTCCCTCAAACTAAACATAAACGGCAAGAGTTTTGATAAACACCGTGCTGTAAAAGGGGCGTTTATGGTATTGATTTGCAAGGAAACTGCATATTCATCAACCGGGCTACGCGTGCATTGATCGGCTACAGTCCGAGGAGCAAGACAAGCTGCGGGCAAGCGAGCAGCTCTTTCGCTCAATCTTCGAGAATGCCCAGCTTGAAATCGCTTGCCGTCGAGAAGTAAGCTGCACGTCGCTGCATTTGAGATGGGACTACACGGGTAATAGTCGTTGAATTCTTTGGGTCTCCAGTCTTCATCTCCCATTATCCTGCTGTCGTCTAAATGAGATGTCACATAGCTTGCTAGGTTCATAAATACGCTTTTTGACAATCAGATCCTCCCAGTCGTTGCGAAGTTAAGAAAGTCACTTTGCCAAGCGCTTTCACGCACCTTTAGATTCCACAAAATGCCTAGCAGGTAGGCGCTGCCGACTCGATGCCTTTGAGCTATCAAATCTGTTGATCTAGGTCTTGGACACCTGTGGAAAACGCGGTCATTATTTCTCCACAGGAGGACTTATGATACCTGCATTTTTCCCACAAACCGCTCGATTGAGCGATCGCGTTCCATACAATTTTTCTGAATTTGAACCGCTTCTCGATAGTTTGGAGGCCGCACGTCTTCTCAGTATTCATCCGAAAACACTTAAGAAGATGGCCCGCCGCGGCGAAGTCCGAGCGGCACATATTGGCAAGCTTTGGCGATTCCGCGCCTCTGACCTCCAGGAATGGCTTTGTTCTCAATACCGTGCCGGCTAGCGTGCGCTTTGTTCTATTCTTTTGGCGCATGGCTGGCTTATCTTTGAATAAGCCATCCGTGCCGCATGACAGGAGCAGACCTTGTTCAAGCGGACACGATTTCAGCAAGGAAGTTTGCAGCGCGAACGCCGGAAGAGCGGCCCGGACTATTGGGTTCTTCGTTGGCGAGAAACGGATTCGAGCGGAGTGCAAATTCGCCGCAAGACCGTTGTCGGCACGGTTGAAGAATATCCAACTGAGTCGAAAGCACAACAGGCCGCAAGTGCGTTGCGTATAACCATCAACCAGGAGAAGCCACGGCAGATTCAGAACCCAATCACCGTGTCTGATCTCATTCACCATTTCAAGGAAAGCGAGCTTAAGGCAAGCACTGATTGGGAAGGCAAGGCTTATTCCACTCGCATTGCATACGCCTATTTTCTCGATCATTGGATATTGCCTCGATGGGGCACGACCAATTTACGGGAAGTCCGCACAATTGCAATTGAGCAGTGGCTGCGGGGTTTGAAAAAGTCCAACGGGCAGAATCTAGCTCCAGGAACAAAAGCAAAAATTCGAAATATTATGAGTGCACTCTTCAATCACGCAATTCGCTATGAATGGCTGTCTCAGGGAAAAAATCCTGTGACACTTGTTCGGCAAAGCGCTAAAAGGTTGCACATTCCGGATGTCTTGGAGATCGAGGAAATCCAGGCTCTCTTCGCCGCGCTTACTCCGCGGGAACGAGCTGTGGTCATGCTCGATGCCATTACAGGCCTGCGACGCAGCGAGTTGCTTGGCCTCCGATGGGGGGACATCGACTTCGAGCGACTTGAGATCAACGTGACCCGGTCAGTCTTTCGTCAGGTCGTTGGTCCTTGTAAGACTGAAGCGTCCAAGCGCCCGCTTCCTCTTGATCCTTGGGTCGCAGACGAACTCTATAGCTGGCGCCAGTGCTCGGAATTTCCTCGCCGGGAAGACTGGGTCTTTGCCAGCAGTTCGACGGGAGGGAAACAGCCGTGGTGGCCGGACGCTATCTTGCAGAACTACATTCAACCTGCCGCGAAACGTGTGGGTATAACCAAACGAGTTGGATTTCATACTTTCCGGCACACTTATTCCACTTTCCTCAAGGCAAACGGAGAGGACGTTAAGACTGTTCAGGAATTGCTCCGCCATGCTTCGAGTCAGATCACAATGGACATCTACACACAAGCTGTCAGTCCGGCGAAACGTCTGGCACAAAGCCGGGTTGTGAAGATGCTCTGGCCGGGACCGCAAGAGGGCTCCGGAACAATTGGACCCTTAATGGACCCTGATCCAAAATCCCTTAATCATGTAAGTGATTGATTCCATGGTGGGCGCAGCAGGATTCGAACCTACGACTTCCACCGTGTGAAGGTGGCACTCTACCGCTGAGTTATGCGCCCGGATCGGGTGGGTAGACTCTAGGTAGAGTATCACCTGTATGGCTGCCTGCCAAACGCCATGCCGCGCGATGACGGCATCTGTTTACAATCAGATGGACTGAAGTTCCCATGGTTTTTCGCGATCCAGGCCCGCTTTCGGACGATTTTTTCCGCCATCCGGCGGACGACGGTGCGTCTTCCCATGAGGCTGCCGAATCCACTGAAGAAAATACATCTTCTCCGCAACCTGAGGATGGTTCCAGTGTTCGTAAAAGTATGGCAACCATTGCTCTGGACCGGGTTTTGGATGGACCGCTGTTGAAGGGTACTCGTAAGCAGGCCGTAACGCGCGAACGAGTCGCCGACTGGAGCGCGCTCACTGACGCGGAGATCATGCTGCGGGTAAGCGAAGGGGACGATCAGGGCTTCAATTATCTGATCGAGAAATACCGCAAGCCCATCATCCACTTCATGTTCCGCATGGTGCATAACCAGGCAGTGGCTGAGGAACTGGCGCAGGAAGTTTTCCTGCGCGTGTACCGCTCACGCCAGACGTACCGGGCCGAGGCGCGGTTCACGACTTGGCTTTACCGCATCGCCACGAACCTGGGTGTGAACCACGCCCGCGATACAAAGCATGAGCGGGCGGCGCAGAATGTGTATCTCGACCAACCCGATCCGGAGACTGGAACAACGCCGGACGTGGCCGATTCGACGCCCTCGGTGGAGCACGACCTTGTTCGTGACGAGCGGATGCGGGCTATTCGCCAGCATGTGATGGCGCTGCCGGAGCGACAGCGGATGGCGGTTCTGATGCACAAGTACCAGGGAATGGACTACAAGCAAATTGGCGACGTGTTGAAGCTGAGCGAGTCCGCCACCAAGTCACTCCTCTTTCGCGCGTATCAATCGCTGCGCGAGAGGCTGAAGGAATTCGTTTAAAGAAGCAATGAGGGAACTATGATCTGCCGGAAAGTAAAAGCGAACCTGGCCAACCTGCTCTTTGACCCAGAGTCGGTGCCGGTTGATGTGCGCAACCACCTGGAAGACTGCGCCGCGTGCAGCGAGGAGCTGGTAACGCTCGAAGCCACGATGAAGCTAATGGACGAGTGGCAGGCGCCCGAGCCGTCGTCGTACTTCGATTCGAAGCTGGCGGTACGCTTGCGAGAGGAGCAGCGGGCCGAGCCTGCCGGGATGCTGGAACGGGTGCGCGCGAGGCTGCTCTTCGGAAGCAATACCCATCTGCGGCCCATTGCGGTGGGCGCGCTGGCGCTTTTGATTATCATTGGCGGAGGAACTTATGCCGGGTTGATGTCGTCACATTCGACGCCGGCAAAAACCTCGGCTACGGTCGAAGATCTGAAGTCACTCGACGACAATGCGCAGGTGTTTCAGCAGTTAAACTCTCTGGACCAGAACGATCAGGACGACAGTGGCAGTTCGTCGCCCAATCTGTAGGACGGAGAGCGGAGCATGAAAAACGGCGCGGCGGCCACGGGATTTTCAGCAGATGGTCCTGCCGCGCAAACGGTAACGAACACGCCTTGGAAACCATTACGATGCGAGCACGGAAAGAGCAGAGAAGCACGGACAAACGGCGCAAGGGTCGCGTCTTTCTGCCTGTAGTCTGCGCGCTCGCGATCGGGTTTACGTCCTTTTCAGCTTCAGCTTTCGCCCGTCAGCAGGGAGGCGGGCATCCGCATGCGCAGGCCCCACACACGCAGGCGCCTCGATACAAGCCGCCGAGGCAGGAGCCGCATCAACAAACTCCCCCACCACAGAACGAGATGCGGCAGCAGCCTACGCCGGAAGCGCGCCCGCAATACAACGCTCAGCAGTTCAACAACCGGCAGGTACAAGCGGGTCATTTGCCGGAGTGGTTGAATCAGCACCAGAACATGACGCCGCAGCAGCGGGAAAACGCGCTGCGCCAGGAGCCGGGCTTCAAAACTCTGCCCCAGGACCAGCAGCAGCGGCTTATCAACCGGATGCACACCCTAAACAGCGCCCCACCGCAGCAGCGCCAGAGGATGCTGCAGCGGCAGGAAATGTTTGAGCGCCTGTCACCGGAGCAGAAGGCTGGAGTGCGCGGCGCATCACAGGCCTTCCATCAGATGCCGGCTGACCGCCAGACCGAGATGAAGCGCGCCTTTCAGGACCTGCGCGCAGTTCCCCCTGACCAGCGGCAATCAATTCTGAATTCGGCCCGTTTCCAGCAGCAGTTCTCGCCGCAGGAGCGAACGGTGTTGGGAAACCTGCTTTCTGTAGAGCCGTATCAGCAGCATGTGGCCGGGCCGCAGTAGGCACCCCCTTATCTTTCCTGCAAGTTCCTCCAAAAGAAGAGACTTAGGAAACTCCTGAAACCGTTATCTTATCGGCTAAACCGCACTGTGCTTATGGCTCTATCTGGCTTCGCTCAGAGTAGACTCCTGAAGCTATACTTCTGCGAAACAGCAACCTCTTCACGATCGCCTTTCTATTGCTGCTGCCCTCCCCCCATGTTTGGTAAGTTCTTCCAAAACAGGATAGTTAGCGTCATCTCTATTTCCCTGAAACCATAAATCAAAAGCCCGCCTGGATTAGCGGGCTTTTCCCTTACTCTCTTACCTAGTTTAGCAATCCTGTCAAGATTGCCATACTGGTGTTTATTGCACGTTCTCGATGTCGGGGAGCTTCCAGGTTTTGTCGAACCACGGCTCCAGCGGACCATAGAGGCGGAAGAGGATAAAACAGCCTTTGCCGGGAATCGTCTGCACCCTGTTGTTCATAACCGGCAGGAGCTTTAGGGCCAAAGTAGATGTCAACCGAACCGTATGGATCGACCTTGAGTCCTTTGGTATGACTGCTCACGCTGGGGAATTGCTGATCGGTCCGCAAGAGTGAGCGCGTCTGATTGTCGTAGACGACCGCCGACCAAAAATCTTTGGCGGAATCGCTGACAACCGGCGAGTCCTTCCGCGACTGCTTCGTATCCATTGGATCGATCCATTTGGTTTAGTTCGGAAAGTGATCGACACTCGCCGGCAAAATACCTCATGTCAATCACTGGAGCCCGTGATACCATTCGCCGCACCCGGAGAACGACATGAATATTGAATCACTTAAATCCAATTTCCGAGGACAGATTCTTACACCAGGTTCGCCCGAGTACGACGCGTCCCGCATCATCTGGAACGCGATGATCGATCGCAAACCTGCCGCCATTGCGCGCTGCACCGGACCGGCAGACGTTAGGGCAGCCGTTCAATTCTCCGCCGATCAGAACATCTACCCCGCGATTCGCGGTGGAGGGCACAACGCTGCCGGTCTTGCCATGCTGGATGACGGCCTGATCATTGATGTCTCCACAATGAAAGGCATCTTCGTCGATCCCACAAACCGCACCGCAACCGCCCAGACTGGCCTCACATGGTGTGAGTTTGATCGCGAGACCGCGCTATACGGCCTCGCCACTACGGGCGGACTCATTTCAACCACCGGTATCGCCGGTCTCACACTTGGAGGCGGCGTTGGATGGCTGATGGGGCAATGCGGCCTGGTCTGCGACAACACCCTCTCCTACGACATCGTCCTGGCTAGCGGCGAGTTTGTCCGCGCAAACGCAGACGAGCATCCCGACCTCTTCTGGGCCCTCAAGGGCGGCGGCGGAAACTTCGGCGTTGTCACCTCCATCACCTATCGCATGTACCCAATCACCACTGTTATCTCAGGCATGGTTCTGCATCCCCTGGCCCACGCCCGCGACGTGCTCAGGTTCTACCGCGACTTCGTCATGTCTGGTTTGCCGGATGAACTCATCGTTTATGCCGGGGCCCTCTGCACGCCCGACGGAAATCCCGTCGTCGCTCTCATTCCCGCGTGGTGTGGAGACCTTGCCGAGGGAGAGCGTGTTCTCGAGCCGCTTCGGAAATTCGGCTCGCCAATCGCCGATCTCGTCGCCGCGATGCCCTACACTGCCATGCAGCAAATGATCGACGGAGTAGCTCCATTTGGTCTCCGCAGCTATTGGAAAAGCCGCTTCCTCAGCGAGCTTCCGGATGACGCGATAGACACATTCGTGCGATACGCCGAAACCAGCACCTCGCCGCGCTCGCTCGCAATTCTCGAAAATGGCCACGGAGCCGTGTCTCGCGTTGCAGTCGATGCAACTCCTTTTTCATCCCGGACTGCCGCTTTTGACCTCGTCCTGATCAGCATCTGGAGCGATCCCAATGAGGACAAGCGCCACATCGACTGGACGCGTGAGTTCCACTCTGCCATGCAGCCCTGGTCAGCAGGCTCGGTGTATGTCAACGCTCTCGATCAGGATGACGCCGCTCGCGTTCCCGAAGCATATGGCGCCAATTACGCCAGGCTTTCCGCCGTCAAAGCGACCTACGATCCGGAAAATCGCTTCCGCCGCAACAACAATATTCGGTAGTGTCTCAGTTTGAATTTCTGTCCAGCAACGAGACCAATTCTTCAAGGCTCCAAACGTGGTCAGTCAAACCCGCTTCCATTGCTGGCGTTACTCTCAAAGTCTTGTGAATGCGGCAAAATCGTAGTGCATGAAGTGAAGCGCAACCGCATGGCCGCGGTTCTCTACCTTCTTAGAAAAAGCGTTTGTGAGTCGGGTAAACCGCCTCATGCTCATCCGCATGGTTAAGTTCTGGCGTTCTACATAAGACGTGCTGACGTGCGCCGGATCGGGATTGCCGTTGACGGTCTTCATATCGCAGCCGATGCAGGTTGCCGGGCTATAGCGACGCTGTTCCTCATCTGAAGGAGCGCCGTAAATCTTATGGATTTGCGCGTAATCCACTTCTGAGCCAAATGCAGTTTCTATCGCGTCGGGATAGGATTTCAGGCTATCTGTCGTGATTTGTGGACGGCCAATAATTCGCTCCGCACAGTCCTGCATGAACTCATACGCGCTGCCCTTATCTCGCATTGCAATGAGGTATGAGATGCACAGCTTAGTGTCCGCATCAATCGCCGTCCATGTCCAAACGTCACCCCACCCCTGCTGTTTCTGCTCAGGAGTGGCTGTCTTCTTTTTGGCTCCAACGAATGCCCAAATCTCATCGCATTGAAGACGGCGGACGCGCAGCCCGCGCACGTTGCGATGATGGAAAGCGGCACAAACACAGCCATATCCACCAATAACTTCATGACTGTGTTGATAGCTACGCCAGTCATCCGAGCTGTCGCTCTGAGAGAATTTCCTTCTACGAGTGCCGAAACTATCTGAATCCGCTTCGCCATACCCAAGCAATTCATCCGATTTCCTTATGCAAGCATCTTGACAATACATGCTTGCATGTTAATAATGCAAGCATTATTTCAATAAAAGGAGCAAGCATGAAACTGGGGGCTTCAAGCAAGGCTAAGGGCGGAATAGCAAGAGCGGAATCTCTTACTCCCGAAAAGCGGGCCGAAATCGCTAAGAAAGCTGCGCTAGCACGATGGAGCGAGAAGCCATTGCCAAAAGCCACGCATTCAGGATTCTTAGACATTGGCGGCGTAAAAATTCCCGTGTTCGTATTGGAGGATGGTACGCGCCTAATCAGTCAACGTGGAATGCAGACCACGATAGGCATGTCCACATCAGGCGGGTCGAGCGGTGCGCACAGAACGGCTCGAATTATCGAGAAGATTGAGGATAAACTCTCTGTTTCTAAAGACTTATCCTTGCGCATGACAGAGCCGATTGTTTTTATGCCACCTACCGGAGGTCTTAGCGCATACGGCTATGAGGCTACGACCTTGATAGATGCGTGCCAGATCATCCTCCAAGCAAACGACAAGGAATTGCTTCTCGCGAGTCAGGCCAAATATGCGACGGCAGCAGAAATCGTCATCCGCTCTTTTGCAAAAGTCGGGATCATTGCGGTCATTGACGAAGTGACGGGATACCAAGGGATTCGTCCACAGGATGCTCTACAAGTCTATTTGCAAAAACTGATTCGCAAGGAATTGGCTGCTTGGGTAAAGCGGTTTCCTGATGAGTTTTATGAGAACATCTACAAGCTTAAGGGCTGGCGCTGGCCTGGTATGCAGAAAAACAGATACAGCGTTGTGGCGCACTATACTCGCGATCTTGTCTACGAACGCATTGCCCCGGGCCTGCTTGAAGAATTGGAAAAGAAAAGCCCTCCGGATGAAAAGGGGCATAGACCCAATAAATTTCATCAATGGCTATCGGAAGATGTTGGAAATCCGATGCTGGCACAACATTTGTATTCGCTGATGATGTTCCAAAGGTTAGCAATCAATAGCGGATTCGGCTGGAATAGGTATGTGAAGCTGGTAGATCGGGTCTTACCAAAACGCGGGAACACCCTAGAACTGCCATTCCCAGACGAAGAACTTTCGGAAAGCTAAAGTTATCTATCCGTGGCTTCTCGTACAATCCGCGCAGCCGCCTGGTTGAAATCCTCGCGTCTGCGCGCGGGTGCCGCTTTTGGTTGCTTCTTTGAGGGCTTCTTCACTTCGCGCTTACCTTTGTCTTTGTTCCCCATGCGCTCAGTCTAACGCTTTGCTCCGAGCTGTGAAAATTCAAACTGAGACACTACCCAATATTCAGCCACAATCTCGATCCGCAGTCTGAAGTTGCAGATGCTCAAGTGGTGATTCATCGAGTTGACGATTTCAGCGTAATCAGGGCGCAGCTGCAGGTAGGTATTTGTTGCAATGAATACTTATTTGCTCCAGTGGTTCCCACAATGGGAATGTGCAGTTAAGAGGCCGAAACCTCCCCGCGAGCCGTCGTCCCAAGGCGGTTCCGGGCGAAATTGCCCAGCTGCTGTTCCAGAAAAATTTCGATAAAGGGAGAGTAAACGCCACCAGAACTTGCGGATTGGCTTCATCTTTTATGGAATAGGAGATGCAAGCGCCCGATCGGCGATTTTTAGAGAACAGCTTCGGAGGGGAGGTTCGCGTTTGCGGAACACCAGGTAGATGACGAAATCCATTCTCCACGGCTTCGAGATCCTATCGGCCTTGCTGATATTGCTGAATCCTGGCTGGCTGCACGCCGAACAGGTCGATCGTACGATCGGTCAGTTCGTACACACGAGCTGGTCGGCAAAGGACGGCGCCCCGGGTAATGTTTATGCTCTAGCGCAGACACCCGACGGATTTCTGTGGCTCGGAACGATGCAGGGCCTCTACAGGTTTGATGGCATCACTTTCGAACGGTATGAGCCGCAATCCGGACCGGCATTTCCTTCCTCCTTCGTCACCTCGCTGCTGGCGCTCCCAAATGGAGACCTGTGGATCGGCTTTCGCGATAAGGGTGTGAGCCGGCTACGAGGTTCGAGGAACACCAACTACACGAATTCGGACGGATTGCCTTCGGGAAGAGTGGCGAAGCTGGTGCAGGACCGGGACGGAACGATCTGGGCCGGAACCGAGGGAGGTCTGGCTCGTTTCGACCATAATCGATGGCAACAAGTCGGAAACGATTGGGGTTATCCAAGCGGCAGGGCAGCGGCCCTTTTCGTTGATCGTCGTGGGACTCTCTGGGTTGCTTCGGAGAGAGCGGTGCTCTTTTTGCCACGCGGATCCAGAAAGTTTCAAACGACCGGAATCAAGATAGGGCAAACGTACCAGATCGTTGACTCACCCGGTGACACATTATGGATGGCGGAAACGACGAGGTCGGTTCGTCCTATCCTGCTCCCTGCAAACAGCCATAGTGTTGAGCCCGAGATTCAGGTGGGATCGGTCGGGATCCTCTTCGATGATGACGGCAGTTTATGGATCACCACCATCGGCGACGGAATGCGGCGTGTTCCTTATCCGGACCGCCTCAACGGTCAAAAGATTGGCGAGTTTAGCGATGCCCTCGAGAGCTTCACCACCAAGGATGGACTGACCAGTGATTATGCAACATGCATTCTGAAAGATCGGGAAGGCAGCATTTGGGTGGGTACATCAGCCGGGCTCGACCGGTTCCGCAGGGGTGCTCTGGTTCCGATCCCGCTGCCGGCGAAGTTCGCTCTGAAGGCATTGGTCGCTGGAAACGGCGGCGACATCTGGGTGGGCTCTGTAAGCGCCGCGCTCGGCCGAATTGAGGGAAATTCGTGGAAGGGCGTTTTATGGCATACGACCATCCTGTCTGGTTTGCGAGATGCGCATGGCACGCTTTGGCTTTTGGATAGTGCCAGGGGGGCCGGCGGCTTCACTGTTTTCCGCGTATTACGGCTTGAACAGGGAAAACTAACCACGTTTGCGAGGACTTCAGCCAGTATTCACGATCCCTGGCTCGGCACGGTACTGGCCGCAGATCGCCTGGGAACGCTCTGGGTAGGAAATGGACCGCGTAGTCTTTTCTTTTTGAAGAATGGACAATGGGAGCGGTTTGAGACGCCGCCGGCGGTGGCTGGAAAACGGGCGCGGGCTACATTCACCGATGCGAATGGCCGCATTTGGTTCGGCTTTACCGACAGCACCGTCCTGGTGATAGACGGCACGAAGGTTCGGACCTTCTCGGCGAAAGATGGTTTAGACGTCGGGTCTGTCATGGCAATCACAGGCCATGAAGGTCATATCTGGATTGGTGGAGAGAGCGGATTGGCTGTTTGGGAAGGAGACCGCTTTCGCGCCGCGATTCCAGCGGACAATGACGCATTCCACGGCGTCTCAGGAATTCAGGAGGACGCTGCAGGCGACCTCTTTCTGAGTGAACAACGAGGTGTGGTGTTTATTCCTGAAACTACGGTTTCAAAATTCCTCAAAGATCCTTCCGTCCGAGTTCAGTACAAGGTTTTCGACGAACACGATGGGCTAACCGGAGCAGTTCAACAGACACCACCGTACCCAACCGCGGTCCAGGGAACGGATGGGCGTATCTGGTTTTCAACCTCTGCCGGTGTGGACTGGATCAATCCTGCCCACATGCCAAAAAATCTTCTTCCGCCGCCCGTCGTCATTCGCTCGATCACAGCGAACGAGGTTCGCTACACGTCGTCGGCGGGGTTGAAACTGCCTCCCCGCACACGAGACCTGACGATCGATTACACAGCTCTGAGCCTGGCGTTTCCGGAGCGCGTCCGATTTCGATACAAGCTGGAAGGTTCGGATGCGCAATGGGTGGACGCCGGGGTCCGTCGCCAAGCGTTCTACACGAACCTTTCGCCAGGGCATTATGTGTTTCGTGTGATGGCGAGCAACAACGATGGAGTCTGGAATGACGAGGGCGCGCATTTAGACTTCAACATCGCGCCCGCCTGGTACCAGACGATTTGGTTCCGAGGGCTTTACATTCTGACTTTCATCATGCTGCTCTGGGCCGTTTATCAAATACGTGTTCACCAGTTGCAGGAGCAAGAGAAGAAGTTCCGCGACGCAGTAGAAACCATGCCGGCTCTGGCATTCGTTGCCGACCTCAACGGTAACCGCACTTTTACGAACAGGGGTTGGCTCGAATACACAGGATTGAGCCGGGAAGAAGCGTCAGCGTCAGGATGGGAGAAGACCATTCACCCTGATGATCTCAACCGCGTCAACGAGGGATGGCGCGCGGCGCAGACTGCGGGTCAACCGTTGGCTTATGAGGCGCGAGTTCGGCGCGGCTGCGATGGGATTTATCGCTGGTTTGAGACGCGGGCGCAGCCTCTGCGCGATGCGCGAGGCAAGATTGTGAAGTGGTGCGCTGTGGCGACTGATATAGAGGATCGTAAGCGCGCCGAGCGGCTACAGGCAGATCTGGCTCACGTAAACCGAGTGAGCACGATGGGCGAACTGACCGCCTCGCTCGCACACGAAATCAAACAGCCAATTGGAGCCGCAGTTACTAACGCTGAAGCGTGCGCGCGATTGCTTGATCGGGATCAGCCCGATGTTTTGGATGCGCGAGAAGCTGCATTGGAAATGGCAAGGGACGCCAGACGTGCAGCTGATATCATCGACCACGTCCGCTCGCTGTACCGGAAGGGCTCCTCACGGATGGAAACAGTTGATGTAAGCCAGGTCATCAGTGAGATGTTGGTGATTCTGCACAACGAGGCGATTAGCCGTTCCGTAACGATCCATATCGATGTTGCCGACGGGCTCCCTGGAGTTATGGCAGATCGTGTGCAAATGCAGCAGGTGCTCATGAACCTTATGCTCAACGGCATTCAGGCGATGGAGACAGGCGGAGTTCTTACGATCAAGGCGCAACTTGATCAGGACCACAGAGTACTGATCTCAGTCAGTGATACAGGTATTGGATTGTCCCCCGACAAAACAGAACAGATTTTCGATGCATTCTTTACTACTAAGCAGGAAGGCAGCGGCATGGGACTGGCTATCAGCAAGTCCATTGTCGAGTCACACGGCGGCCGGATATGGGCCAACGGCGAAGTCGGACGCGGCGCGACGTTCTATTTCACCCTGCCGGCTGCATCCACGGCAATAAAGCCTCCTGTGGATGCAGCATGATTCGACATTGCGGAAAGTGTGGTACACGGACCAAGTCGGCGTCATTAGACACATAATCGCTGAAGCGCTCATCGAGAAATGGTGATGGCATTTGGCAGTTAATTGGCTGGCGCATATACCACTGTCTGGTTCAAGACTTGCGGTGCTATAACGGTGCGACACTCCATTCTGCCAATTTGTTTTTGCTATAGCGACAGGATGGCGCCGTGATGAAGCTTTTGACGAAGTTCAATTTGATTGTTCCCAAAATGGGAATTTTGTGGTCAAGAAGCTATAGCGGAATTGAGGCTAGCGCTCCCACAATTGGCTCTTAGTTGAGCGCATTGGTCTGTTATCGACAGCCTCGGAATCAGTGGCCATATGCCGTGACGATGGCTTCCGGAACAGGAGAAGTATGGCCATCGAACAGAGGCTGCTTTTCGCCGAGAAGTGTCATGTCGAGAAACGCTCGAATGAATTGCGTGATGAGATCGAGGTTGTGCAGCACGATTGGCGTTTCGGGAAATCCATCCTGGCCGTGGAAAAGAAGTGGCCAATCGCTGAAGCTCGGGTGAGCGATCCCAGGTGAGTGCAACACGACATCGTACGAACCCGGGCGCAGTTCTTGAAGCTGCTGTTCCTTGACTTTCTTGTATTCCGCAATCTGATCGGGTGTGCCGCCCATGTTGTTGTCCGGATGGTAAGCCTCAAGGAACAGGAGCGGTTGGCGCATGGTTCGATCGTCGTCGTAGATCGGAAGAGCGGCGAAGGGGACCATGCCCCCGTCGAGGTCGACACAGGCATGAATGCGCGAGTCCTGCTGGCAGGCGCGAGCGGCAAACTCCGCTCCAGCCGAGTGTCCCATGGCGGCAATCCGCTTCAGGTCTATAGCGCCGGCCAGCGCGAATTGCTGCTTGTCGCGATTGAGCTGCGTCATGCGGTCGATGACGAAGCGAACGTCGGCTGCGCCCTCGCTGATCCCGATCGAAACTTGTTTCATCATCCACTTCATGCGCTCGGATTGGGAGAGTCCGGCAGGCGGCGAATCGTTGCGCTGAGTAACGACTCTGCCGTCTGGAAACCAGACCGCCTTCGCCGTATACGTGTGGTCAATGCCGGCTACGACATATCCGTGACTCACCAGGTCTTCGATCAGCACTGTGTATTCGAATCCCATGCCGCCGAGCCCGTGAGAGAACGTGACTACCGGAAACGGCGCGCCACTGCTGGCGATCGGCGCATTGTCGATCGCATGCGACGAAATCTGTCCAGAAACAACCGGAGCCCAGATATTGCCAAATTCGACGCTCATGAGTTTATGGACTTCTGGCTGAGCATCCATCTGCGCCGCGCCTGGGAGGTACTGTCCTTTGGCCCCGGCGGATTTTGAGGTCGGATACCAGAAATAGATCATCAGGTCGCGCTGCCGCTTTGGGTCGTATTTGTCAGGCCGCGACGTATCAATCCAGTGAAACCCAATCCTGCCGATGCCGAAGGGCCCGGATGGCGATGGGATTTGGGGCAGGGCCGCGGATGCCGTCCCGCTACTGGATGCGCTCGGTTGTTGAGCAAAGGCGACAGGAGCGCCGAACAAGCAGACGAGCAGAATAGTGACAAAAAAGCGAGAATTCATCGGCATACTGATTACACCTGAAGTGGCGGGTTCAAGCGCGACGAATACGACTTTCGATGATTGTCGACAAATCGAGGTTGTACTCAATGAGAAAAGATGAGCGTACTGAAAGCCTTGATTCGTTGCGCGTGTGTATAGAAAGCGCTGTCTGGTTCAAGACTTGCGGTGCTATAACGGTGCGACACTCCAATCTGCCAATTTGCTTTTGCTATAGCGACAGGGGAAGGCGCATCGATGAAGCTTTTGACGAAGTTCAATTTGATTCTGCTGGTTATATTTGCGGCGTTCGGGTTTTTGATTTCGCAGTTGGCGCACAGCTTCCTCGTCGACAATGCGCGGCGCGAGGTTCTGGAGCAGGCGCAGTTGATGATGGCCAGTGCGGAGTCCGTTCGCAACTATACGGCCAACGATCTTTCGCCGCTGCTGCAGCAGAATCCGCGGCACCGGGTGCGCTTCCTGGCTGAGACGGTTCCGGCGCACGGAGCAACGGCTACGTTCAACAATCTGCGCAAAGACTACCCGGACTACACCTATAAGGAGGCCACGCTCAATCCCACCAATCTGGAAGACCGCGCGACAGACTGGGAGGCGGACATTATCCGCGATCTGCGCGATAATCCTGGGTTGAAGGAGAAAACAGGCGACCGCGAGACTCCCGACGGCAGGTCGCTTTATATTGCCCATCCGTTGGTGGTGACGAAGCCGTGCCTGGAGTGCCACAGCGAGCCAAAGGTGGCTCCCCCGGCGATGCTTGCCGTATACGGATCGGCGAACGGATTTGGATGGAAGCTGGGCGAGGTGATTGGCGCGCAGATTGTTTCCGTCCCCATGTCGCTGCCAGTGACGATTGCGAACCGCGCGTATCATCGGCTGCTGCTGTTTCTGATTGTAATGATGGTGGCGGCGATTCTGGCGCTGGATGCGGGCGTGTACTATTTCGTGATTCGTCCGCTGAAGATCGTTTCGGACACCGCGGACCGCGCGAGTCGCGGGGAAAAAGATGTGCCTCCGATCTCAATCAAGGGCAAAGATGAGATCGGCACGGTGGCTGCGTCATTTAACCGGATGCAGGTGAGCCTGGTGAAGGCCTTGAAGATGATTGAGGAGTTGTAGAAGCAGGTCCTTCGCTCAGGATGACAGCACTTTTTTTAATTCAAAAACGGCACGATTTGAGGAAGCGGGCGCGTTCGGGTTCGGCTTCGATCTCCTCTGCGACTTTTATGCACAGGTCTTCAATGGAGGAGCAGCGCTTTGCGGCTTGTTTCACGATGACGGACGAGATGGGGCCGATGTACGTTGCGAGCTCTTTGCTGATGCGCTCGATAGTCTGCGGTTCGAATTGCGTGGACGTGACAGCTGCAGCCGCAGAAGAGCGCGTTGCAGTCTCGGGTGCATCGACGGGGGGACATGCTTCGTCGGCGGACTGTGGATCCATGTAGGGGTGCAGCGCGCGGACCAGCAACTGCACGTCGGATTTCCAGCGCGCGTGGGTCAGCTCGACAGCATTTCTGTAGTGCAGCTCTTTGAGGTCGTCGGGAAGCTGGTCTTCGGTGGGCATCTTTGCGCCGCGCACCAGCACGGGAACGACGGGGATGTCGCGGCGCAGCGCCGACGCCAGCTCCATGCGGACAAAATCGTTCACGTTGTCGAGGCGGCGCTGTCCCTGCGCGTCTCTTGTGTCAAGCCAGTCACGGCCAATCATGGCGAGCAGAACGCTGCAACTGGCCACGCTCTGGTCGATGGCCTTGCGGAAATCGCGTCCGGGCTCGATGGCAGCCACATCCATGAATACGGAGTTGTGGCTGAAGTGGGATGTGAGATCGTCGAAGAGGCGTCCAGCCTCGCCTTCTGAATCGTTTCTCCGGTAGTTGATGAAGATCGAGCGCAGAGCAGAACCTCAACAGAAAATGCAAGTTTCAAATGTTACGAGAACTTTAATCGAGTGTACTCCGGCGATTTGTGGGGGTTCAATCGCGGGTTCGTACCTGAACCATTCGCGGCGCTCTGTAAGTTCTCGTTCTCCCACCCTTCGCTTTGCGAAGGATGGGGCACCCATGCATGGCTCGTCCCGCGGTCTGGAGTCGTTCCCAGCAGGCACCCGCAAATTAAAGGTGAATGCTATTCGGCGCGGAGCGCTTCTACCGGGTTGACAGATGCTGCGCGTCGGGCTGGAATATAGCTCGCAAACAGTGCTGATAGTCCCAGCATGACTGCGACGGCGGCCAGCGTGGGCACGTCCCAGGAGTGGACGCCGAAGAGAAGCTTGCCCATCAGAGTGGTGACGGCCAGCGAGCCGGCCAGCCCAGCGGCGATGCCGAGGGCGATGAGCCAGGTGGCTTCCTTCAAAATGAGCTGGTAGACAGAGCTGCGCTGCGCGCCGAGGGCCATACGCACTCCGATTTCGCGTGTGCGCTGGCTTACCGAGTAAGCGATGACACCGTAGAGTCCGATTACGCTGAGCACCAGCGCGAGAGCGGCGAATCCGCCAACGAGCCATGCGGAGGAGCGGTGCAGGTACGCGGTCTGGGAGTCGCTGATCTGCTGTTCCATGGTGGTTTCATTGCGGACGCCGATGTTGGGATCAATCTCATGGATAACTTTGACGAGGGCAGGGAGGATGGCTTTCGGGTCCTGCGCGGTGCGGACGACGATGGTGAAGTCGTCATCGGTGGTCTGCGTAAAGGGGTAATAGACGGCATAGCGGATCTCCTCGTCCAGGCCACCTTCGCGGATGTCGTCAACCACGCCGACGATCTGGCGCATGGATTTTGGCGCTAGATCGGTGTCGCCGATCATTTTGCCGATGGGGTCTTCGCCGGGGAAGAATTGCGTTGCCAGCGTCTGGTTGATGATGATGACGGGAGTTGATTTCGCGTCGTCGGCTTCTGTGAAGAAGCGCCCGCGAATCAGTTTTGCCTGAATGGTCTTGAAGTAGTCGGTGCTGACAGAACGCTCGGGCGCATCGTTATGCTCTCCGTGATAGGGTTTGCCGAGGATGCGGAACCAGGTTGTGTTACAGTTGCACTCCACCGGGGTCATGCTGGCATGGCTGGCGGAGATGACTCCGGGCATGGCGGCGATGCGGTCGAGCACATGTTTTGAGAGCGCAATGGACTGTTCGGGTTTCGCATAGCTTGCGTCGGGCGCGGCAATATGAAGCATGGCAAGATGATTGGGATTGAAGTTGAGATCGACGTGGAGCAGACGATAGAAGCTCTTGCCTAGCAGTCCCGCGCCGGCGAGAAGAACCACGGCAATGGCCAACTCCAAAGCTACAAGATTCGAGCCGAGGCGCTTCCAGGTTGTACCAGCGGCGCTGCGCCCGCCTTCGGCAAGGTCTTCGCGCAGGTTCGATGCAGAAAGCCTGAGCGCGGGAGTGATGGAGAAGACAACGGCTGCGAAGAGCGCAAGAATGCCTGCGAAGGCGAGCACGCGCGGATTAAGTCCGAGGCCTTGCAGATAGGGCGCTCCTGCTAGCATGTCTTCGGGGATCAGCTTAAGAAGCAGACCGATGACTCCGTAGGCGGCTGCCAGGCCAGTGACCATGGAGGCAATTACAAGCACGAGCCCTTCAGTGATGAACTGACGCACCAGCCGCGCAGGCGACGCTCCAAGCGCGCCGCGAACAGCCATTTCGCGCTTGCGGTTCTCGGCGCGGACAAGGAGCAGGCTGGAGACGTTGACGCAGGCGATAAGCAGCAGCAGACCTGCGCCGCCCAACAGGACAAACAGTATGGGCCGGATGTCGCCGACAATGGCTTCGCTCAACGTCATGACCAGCGCGCCCTGGCCAAGGTTGGAGTCGGGGTATTGCTTTTCAAGCTGCGCGGCGATGGACTTCATGTCGGCAAGCGCAGTCTGAACGGAGACGCCATCTTTCAGGCGAGCAATGCCAAACAGACTGTGGCAACTGCGGCGCTTTTCGCAGTTGTTCGGGTCGTGCAGTGTGGTCCAGAACTCTGCCGCGCCGCGGGGCGCGAAGTGGAAGTCGCGCGGAAGCACGCCGATTACGATGTAGGCGGTGTCATCAAGGGTTACCGTCTGGCCGATGATGTCCTGCCTGCCGCCGAAGCGCTTCTGCCATACGCCGTATGTCAGCACGACTGTGCGTGGTGCGCTGGGAGTGTCGTCGGCTTGATTGAAGACGCGTCCAAGCGCGGGACTGACGCCGAGCGTGTGAAAGAAATTGCCGCCTACGCGTACGGCTGGAACCGGCAGCACTCCGGCAGGGCTCCTCCAGAGATAGTTCTCCCAGCCCCACGCATCGAATGAACTGAAGACGGTGTTGTCCTTTTTCCAGTCGAGATAGTCCTGATAGGAAAGGTTGCAGCGCGGGCAGAACTTGGCGGTTTCGTATACTCCGACCAGCCGAGCCGGATCCTGGTAGGGAAGGGGCTTGATGAGGGCTGCGTCCACAAAGGAGAAGATGGCAACACTCGCTGCGATACCCAAAGTCAAAACGAGAATGGCGACGATGGCAAAGCCGGGATTTTTGCGCAACTGCCGGAGAGCGAAGCGGAAGTCCTGCCAGACGCTCTCGACGCGAAAGCCGACAACTTCGTGAGATTTTTGCTTGACCACCAGCTCGTTGCCGAAGTGCTTTGTAGCGGCGTGCCGGGCCTCTTTGAGAGCGATGCCTTCTGTTTGCAGATCACACTCTGCCTGTTCGCGGTGGAAGGCCATTTCCTCGTCCAGTTCGCGGTTGAATTTATCTTGGCTGAACAGAATGCGGAGCTTGCGAAGGAAGAGCGTGATGGATCGCATGGCTGGTCCTGCCTGTTTGTCGAATACCGGACTGTTCCGGAAGCAAGTTTCCCGAAATCTACGAGCTTGTTCGTATATATAGATTATCTATGGATAGGGTGTCAACGGCGAATTCATTGTGTGAGCTTCCGCTTGGAACGGGCACCTCAGTCTACTGCTTCAGCAGATTTCTGGCGATGAACAGCGCATTCGCAGGGCGTTCAGCGAGGCGGCGCATGAAGTAGGGATACCATTCCGTACCGAAGGGGACGTAGATGCGCATATTGAAGCCTTCGCGAACGAGCGACTTCTGCAGGTCGCGGCGGATGCCGTAGAGCATCTGGAACTCGAAGCTTTTTGGGTCAATGTTGCGATCACGTACGAATTTCTTCGTGGCAGCGATCATGTGCTCATCATGAGTGGCGATACCGTGATAGATGCCGCTGGTGAGAAGCTGCTGCGCCAGCTTGACAAAGTTCGCATCTACGTCTTTCTTCTCGGGAAAGGCGAGGTTTGCCGCTTCCTTGTAAGCGCCTTTGCATAAACGGATGCGGATGCCGTCATTGGTAAGTGTGCGGATATCTTCCTCACTGCGGTACAGATAAGCCTGGATGACAATGCCGACGTGGCCACGATTGCCGGGGATAGCGTGGAGGCCGCGGACCATATCTATGGTTGCCTGGGTGTACTCGCTGCCTTCCATATCGACGCGGACGAAAGTGTTTGCGCCAACGCCGTGTTGCACCAACCCTGCTACAATTTCCTGAGCAAGGCCCGGGTCGAGGTCCATACCCATCTGGGTAAGCTTGATGCTGACATTGGCGTTCATATCTGGGCGTGTCTGGATAGCATCGAGAAGCCGGTGATATATGTCAGCGGAACGACGGGCCTCTTCCGGAGTGGTGACGTTTTCGCCCAGGCTGTCGAGGGTGGAGGCTATGTCCGATTTGTGGAGTTCTTCGGCTGCATGGATCACCTCGTCGAGGGTCATTCCGGCGACGAAGCGCGAGGACATGCGGTGACCCAGCGATGACCGTTCGGAGAATTTTCTTAGAGTGACGTTGCGGGAAAGGGCGATAAAAGCGGAGCGTAGAATAGGCATATCGATCTTGAAAATGGCCGAACTTTTCATTTTCGCACAGCGTGACGGAAACACCAGAAGTAGAAATTCATTCCCGCAATTTGCCAAAAGGTCGGTAGGTTTTTCCGGAAATGATGAAAATTCTATGTAAGGTTTACAGGCTTGGCTAACGAACGCATTGTGAGTCGCATCAGAGTGAATAGGGTCATAGGGTAAAGGGCTGAAGAGGGATTTCCCTCCCAGTAATCGCGGAAAACACAGCTTATGGCAGCACTTGGGCGGGTGGATCGTTCCAGGCGCGGAGGAGACATCATTATGGTGAATAATTGCGCGAATCCTCAATGTGCCAAACCCCTGCATTACTTACGGGAGGGGCGTGTCTTTGTGTTCGAGGTGCGGGAGCGGACTATGAACGGGAGTGGCAAAGTTCAGGGGCACCACCTGGAGCACTACTGGTTGTGCGGCGCCTGCTCTTTGAAATTCCGCGTGGAACATGAAAAGGGCGGAGCGGGCATCCATCTGGTTCCCAGAGAGCCGGTGCGAAAGCCAGTGCTTCCGGTTCGTCCCGAAAAGACGGACAAACCTTCCATTGTAGTAATCGCTTCCTAAGGATTGTAATGATGGGTAAGATGAAACGCCTCCAAATGGAGGCGTTTCGCTGTATTACGGTTTACTGCACCGTCACTCCGGAAGTGGCAAACTCCCTTGAATCGTAAATTTTTCAGTTACGACAGGCGCTCCTGTGCCGGGCTGGCTTCCCCAATTTAATTTGATTATTGATTACGACAGAGGGGTGCGTGTAGCGGGGGTTGCAGGTTCCAAATCTTTTACAGGCTTGCTGTACGCGCCGATCAATGCGTTCCAGCGGACATAAACCAGTTCTTCAAGCATTTTCAGGCCATCTTTGAGGTAGCTGATGCGGGAGCGCTCGTCGTGCCCCCATGTGACGGGAACTTCTCGAATGGAAAAGCCGCGCTTGATAGCGATGAAGAGAATTTCCGGATCGAAGCCCCAGCGCTCGATGCGCTGCAACTGAAAGACAGTCTGGGCGGCTTGGCGCGTGAACGCCTTAAATCCGCACTGCGTGTCGGCGAAGGGCAGGGCCATGATCATCCGGGTAACAAGATTGAAGCAGCGCCCGAAGAATCGACGATAGAAGGGCTGGCGCAGCGTCTGGCGCTTAACTTCAAGCCACCGCGACCCGATGGCGATGTCGGCACCTTCGCGTATGGCTGCGAAGAGCAGATCAGCCTCTTCCATCGGCGATGATAGGTCCGCGTCAGTGAACATAACGATCTCGCCCGCGGTCTGCAACATGCCATTGCGGACGCTGTATCCCTTACCGCGATTGCCGGGATTCTGGATAAGGCGGACGACAGGGTCTTTGGCGGCAAACCCTTCAACGATGGCAGCCGTCGAGTCGCTGGATCCATCATTGACAACCAGCACTTCGGCATTCCAGCTGCGCGCGTGGACGCACGCAAGTACCTGTTCGAGAGTCGGCCCTATGCGGGCGCTTTCATTGTAGGCAGGAATAACAATGCTGTACTCGGGGTTCACGCTCGGGTCGCTGTCCTTATAGCGGCGCTCGTTCAATCATACGCTGTTCAGGGAGATGCGCCGCTTGCCGCAGCCTGCGCGCAATAGTGAATAGATGCGTCATCATCGCGGCTAGATCGTTCGCTTCTGCCAGTTTGGGGGGACAGAACTCGGCCATGATTTGTGAACACACATCGAAGAACTTTCACCCATTGAATTACCATTCAAGCCTTCTGATTCCTCTCACAGCATCGAAGTGACGGTCGCGGCTGAGAAGAGGAACTGAGTGCTGGCGGCACAAGGCGGCAATCCAAATATCGTTCGATGGAATGAGCGTTCCAGCCTTCTTCAGTTCCGTGCGAATGGCGCTGTAGCAGAAAGTGGTCTGTTCATCAATATCAAGAACGCGAAATTTTGGCAGGTATTCATGCAGCCACTCTTCATAGAGTTTTCGGTAACGCGATTGCGAGATTCCGTGCCGGTACTCGCCTAACACAATCACTGGAATGGCGGCTTGTGTCGCCTTGCGAAGGAGGGACTCCAGCGCCGGTTCACCTTCTGCCAGAGCGGAGAGTCCATTCGTGTCCAGGATCACAGCCGGTCCTCAGCCTCGATCTGCTCGAACTCTTCCTCAATCACTTTGCTGATTTTGGCAGTTTCTTTCCGCAGGTGGCGGAGTTTCCCGAAAGCCGCCATCCAGGGTTTCTCTGTAGACGCAGCATCGACGGTAAGCTTGTCCTTCACGGCTTCCGTGACATATTCCCGAAGCGGAATGCCACGGACAGCCGCCGCCGATTTTGCGCGGCGAAAAATCGTGTCAGGAATCTCCAGCGTGGTCTTCATACTTTCATGCTCCCATATTTATGGGAGCATGGTCAATAATCGGGAATCGTCCCACTCAAGCCAAAAGAAGGCTTGAATGGGGCACCCGGCGAGAGGGAACGATGAGATATGGGCCACCTCGCCAGTTAACCATGCCTTAACAATTGTTCCAGGGTGTTCCGGAAGTGCTTGAGAGACTTGTTCTGCTTGATATAGAAATTGGGTGCCATGCGCTGCATCATTTCGCATGCGAGCGATGGACTCCAAGAGTATCCTTTGGGCCAACATCCAAACCTATAGCTTTTGCGCGGGTTTTAAGACTCTCTTCGAGTGCTGCCCCCATCAACACCGCTGCTGCCCGAAGATACCTTTTGTTTATCAAATACTCAGCTTCGTCAAGTAGACCGAAAAGACTGCCGCCGATACTGAGAGGTGATACTCAACTGCCAAACCCAAGGAGTATTCAACCCTAGCGGACTTCAGCACGCCCAGCGCCCCGCCAATATGCACATCCCTTGACGGGCTTGACATTACACAGCGTTCGAATTCTTTAACAAATCGATTACATATCGATTACTTATCGAGAAGATTCAAACAACTGGTTATCCACTGTGTGAGCCGGATTGGTCCTGGACCCTTCCCTTGCCAGCGGCGATGAACTCTTCACTGGCGCTCACCCTCGCCAATAAGATCATCGAGCCGTTGCTGAATCAATTGATTACCACTCAACCTGCTAGCCACCCGCAATCGCCCCAATAATCAGAAACGGTTCTTTCCCCGCTGCCACAGAATCCGGCAGCGGCGCATCCGGCGGTTCGTGCGACAAATCCTCTTCGCAGGCGAAAAACCGGAGAAAGGGCCGGCGCTGTAGGGTGTCGTGTTCGCGGATGGTTCCCTTGAGCGTGGGGTAATGGGCCTCGAGCGCGTCGAGGATGGAGCGCTGTGTGACCGGGCCTTCAACCTCGATCACGACCTCGCTCCTCTCGATGTGCGCCAGCGTCCGCAGGTGCTGCGGCAGTGATACACGGACCTGTGACGTCATGACAGGGTCTGCACCTCGATGGAGAGTACAGCCGGAAGATCGCGCACGATAGGCTTCCAGGTGTCTCCTGAATCGGTGGAGGCGTAGACCTGTCCACCTGTGGTTCCGAAGTAAATGCCGCAGTCGTCGAGCTTATCGACGGCCATGGCGTCCCGCAGGATGTTGACGTAACAGTTCGCCTGCGGCAGGCCGTTGGTCAGCGCCTCCCATTCGTTGCCTCCGGTGCGGCTGCGAAAGACCTGCAGCTTGCCGTCGAGCGGATAGTGCTCGGCGTCGCTCTTGATGGGCACAACATAGATGGTCTCCGGTTCATGCGAATGTATGTCGATGACGAAGCCGAAGTCTGTCGGCAGGTTGCCGCTGATCCTTTGCCAGTTGTCTCCGGCGTCATCGCTGCGCATCACATGCCAGTGCTTCTGCATGAATAGCGTTCCGGGCTTCGACGGGTTCATCGCAATGTGGTGGACGCAGTGACCGACCTCGGCTTCCTGCTTCGGCAGGTAGGGCGACACCAGTCCCTTATTGATCGGCTTCCATGTCTTGCCGCCGTCATCGGTGCGGAATGCGCCCGCTGCGGAGATAGCGATGTAGATGCGGTCCGGATCGCTGGGATCGAGGATGATGGTGTGCAGACACATGCCGCCCGCGCCCGGCTGCCATTTCGGGCCGGTGCCGTGGCCGCGCAGTCCGGAGAGTTCCTGCCAGGAGTGCGCGCCGTCTGTCGAACGAAAAATGGCCGCATCTTCTATGCCAGCATAGACGGTTTCCGCGTCAGTCAGTGATGGCTCCAGGTGCCACACGCGTTTGAATTCCCACGGATGCTGCGTGCCATCGTAAAACTGGTGCGTGGTCAGCGGCGCGCCCGTTTCCGGCGAGGTGTCATAGACAAAGCGATTGCTTTCGCCCATGGGCCAGCCTTGTGGCGATTTCTGGATGCCGCCGCCAGGAGCGTACCATGTCTTGCCACCGTCATCGGAACACTGCAGCACCTGTCCGGACCAGCTGCTGGTCTGCGAGGCATAGAGACGTTCGGGGTTCACCGGCGACCCCTTCATGTGATAGACCTCCCAGCCTGCGAAATGGGGGCCACTGACCTCCCAGTTCTCGCGCTTGCCGTCTGCAGTAAGAATAAAAGCGCCTTTTTTTGTGCCCACTAACACACGTGCTTTGCTCATGAATCTCTCCTTAAAAAATTTATGCTCCGGTTCTAGAAAGTCCTGGAAAATCTTTCCTCGGCGGCTAAAGCCGCGCTGCTCTCATACGGTTACAACACCCTTCGACTTGCTCAAAGCAGGCTCTTGAAGCCGTGCACCTTCAAAACATTCTCCTATTTCTGACGCTCTTGCCTATATCTGAAAACAATTCCCTTTCAGCAGATGTAAAGGCCGTCTTTCGAGACATCTAATCTTCTATGGCGAGGGCCGCGGATGTCCAGAAATCGCGGCATACATTCGGCGGATCGGCGGATGTCCAGGCGCGCTGGGTCAGCAGGATGGTTGTCAGGCCGTCGCGCGGGGTTGCGTTCCATGCGGTGCCAAGCCCGCCATTCCAGCCGAAGGTGCCTACGTCGCCGGCGATCTCAGTGCGTTTGGTGACAATAGAGAGGCAGAA